>CAIMVB010000339.1 GCA_903844785.1 uncultured Rhodospirillales bacterium
CCGTACGGCGCCTGGCGTCACCTCCACCAACTCATCATCTTCAATATAGGCGATCGCCTGTTCCAGGCTCATCTTGCGCGGCGGGATCAGCAGCAGCGCCTCATCCTTGCCGGCGGCGCGGATATTGGTCAGCTTCTTTTCCTTGATCGGGTTCACTTCCAGATCATTGTCGCGCGAATGTTCGCCCAGGATCATGCCGACATAAACCTTCACGCCGGGGTCAACAAACAGCGTGCCGCGTTCCTGCAAATAGAACAGCGCGTATTGGATCGCTTCGCCATCCGAATTGGAAATCAACGACCCGTTGCGCCGGCCTTCAATCGGCCCCGCCCAGGGGCGATAGCCAAGGAACAGCCGGTTCATCATGCCTGTGCCGCGCGTATCGGTCAGGAATTCGCCATGATAGCCAATCAAGCCGCGTGACGGGATATGTAAGGTCAGGCGCACCTTACCGCCGCCCGAAGGCCGCATATCCTGCATCTGGCCCTTGCGGAGCGACATCTTCTCCACCACCACGCCGGAATAGCTCTCATCCACGTCAATCAGCGCTTCTTCGAAGGGTTCTTCGCGCTCACCAGTTTCGGGATTGTCCTGCGTCAGCACGCGCGGGCGGCCAATGGTCAGTTCAAAGCCTTCACGGCGCATTTGTTCAATCAAGACGCCAAGCTGCAATTCACCGCGCCCGGCCACTTCAAACGCATCGACTTCTTCGCTGATCTTCACCTTGATCGCGACATTGCCTTCGGTTTCCTTGAACAAGCGATCGCGAATTTGGCGCGACGTAACCTTCTTGCCTTCACGCCCGCCCAAGGGGCCGTCATTGATGCGGAAGGTCATGGCCAGCGTCGGTGGGTCCACCGGAATGGCGGGCAGCGGTTCCGTCACTTCCGGCGCCGCGATGGTGTCTGGGATGGTCGCATCGGAAAGCCCGGCAATGGCGATAATGTCACCCGCCTGCACTTCATCCACCGGCACGCGATCAAGGCCAGAGAAAGTCATGAGCTTAGTGAGGCGCCCGGTTTCTACCACCGTGCCATCCTGACGCAGCACACGCACCGGCATATTGATGCGCGCCACGCCTTGTTCCACGCGCCCGGTCAGAATGCGGCCCAGGAAATTATCGCTTTCCAGGATCGAGGCATTCATGGCGAAGGGCTTTTCCAGATCAACCTTCGGTGCCGGCACATGGGACAGGATCAGGTCAAAAAGCGGCGAAAGATCCTTGCGCGGCCCTTCCAATTCCAAATCCGCCCAGCCCTGACGGCCGGAAGCGAAAAGCGTGTGGAAGTCCAATTGTTCATCGCTGGCGCCAAGCGCTGCGAAAAGATCGAAGACTTCATTATGCACTTCATCCGGGCGCGCATCCTGGCGGTCAACCTTGTTGATCACCACAATCGGCTTCAGCCCGCGCGCAAGCGCCTTGGTCAGCACGAATTTCGTCTGCGGCAGCGGGCCTTCGGCCGCGTCACACAGCACAATGGCGCCATCGACCATGGACAGGATGCGTTCAACCTCACCGCCGAAATCGGCGTGGCCGGGCGTATCCACGATATTGATCTTCACGCCCTTCCATTCCACGGCGGTGGATTTGGCAAGGATGGTGATGCCGCGTTCGCGTTCCAGATCATTGCGGTCAAGCGCGCGTTCGGCGACCTGCTGATTGGCGCGGAAGGCACCGGCCTGGCTCAATAGCTTATCCACCAGCGTGGTCTTGCCGTGGTCAACGTGAGCAATGATGGCGACGTTACGAATTTCCATGAAACACCTGGGCCGGAGCCTGGCAAAAGCGCCACCAACCCGGCTCCCAAGGCTTGGGGGCGGGCGGTGGACCCTCGATCAGGCGGTTTGTGCGGCGCACACATAGGGGGGCGCGCCGGAAAAAGCGAGAGTTTTTGCGGGGATTTTTCCCGAGCGGTGCAGAAACTTAGCCCAGCGCCGCCGCCACCCCGCCGGATTTGGCCCCGACCAGCGCCGCCAAGTCAGCCTGGGGGCGGGCGCCGAAATGGGAAATCACCTCGGCAGCAGCGATGCTACCCCAGCGGCCGCATTCCGGCAGAGGCAAGCCTCGGGTCAACGCCGCCATGAAGCCGGCGGCATAGGCATCCCCAGCACCGGTGCTATCCACCAGCTTGGTGGGCTCGGCGCGGACCGAATGGGTCTCGCTGCCCGCAATGATCACGCTGCCCTTTTCGCTGCGGGTCAGGGCGGCAATCGCGACTTCGGCGCGCACGGCCTGGGCGGCATGCTCGAAATCATTGGTTTCA
>CAIMVB010000340.1 GCA_903844785.1 uncultured Rhodospirillales bacterium
GGGATCACATGCTGGGCGAAAAGCGTCAGGCTGCGCAAAATTTTCTCATGCCCGTAATAGGGCGGGTAATGCAGCAACAGGCTGGTCATGCCCGTTCTGGCCTGCAAGGCGCGCAGCTTCGCAATCACCGTCGCCGGGCTACCATGCAATAATGTTGTTTCGGCAAGTTGCGCGTAATCCAGCGCCTGCCCCTTTTCTGAAACAGTGCCCAAATAGCCGCTGGTGCCAGCGCTGTTGAAATTGCGGATATGGTGCAGGATGTGGTCTTCCGTATCCGCCCGCGCCTGTTCATCCGTTTCCGCAACATAGACCATGCGCGCAATATCAATATGCCCAGCCGCCGGGTTATTGCGTTGTGGCGCGGGCGCTGTGGCCAAGGCTTCGCGGTAGATCTTTGCCTGCGCTGACAAGGTTTCAATCCCTGGCAGCGTGCTCAACATCAGCCCGAAGCCATTACGCCCGGCATAGGCGATGGATCGGTCCGTCCCGCCCGCCATATAAAGCGGCGGATGCGGAAGCTGGACCGGCACGGGCAGCATTTCATATTGCCCTTCCACCTTACCCTTGAAGAATTTGCCTTCATGCGTCCAGCGCCGACGATGAAAGCCATCGAAAATCAGCTTGACGCTTTCTTCCACAATATCGCGCCGCGCTTCGAAATCCTTGCCTAACCCTTCAAACTCATAAGGCCGATAGCCGCTGCCTAGGCCAAGCATGACACGGCCATTGGAAAGCACATCCACGAAGGCAGTATTTTCTACCACACGGATCGGGTCATAAAGCGGCAGGGTGATCACGCCGGCGGCGAGTTTGATGCGGCTGGTGCGCGCCGCCAGATAGGACATGTAAACAAAGCAATCTGGCATGATGCCGTAAGTAGTGCTGAAGTGATGTTCAGCGATCCAGGCCGTATCATAACCCAGCGCTTCAGCGCGCAAAATCTCCTCAGTCGTGCGCGCTGTTACGCCCTGATGCGGATAGGGTTCTTCCACTGGGTTAGGGTGGCTGGTCATCAGAATACCGAATTCCATTTTTGCTTCCTCCTGCCGCTATGCTTTTCTTGCGCTCAGCCGCCCGCCTCTTTCGGCGTGGCACGCACCTCAACACCCGCCAGCTTTTCCATATGCTGAATGGTAGAAACAAAATCCTCCGGCCCAGAACCCATGGCTAATGCCATGGAAAGATATTGCCGCGCCGCCGGCCCCATAAACATCGGCACGCCAAAGCGTTCGGCTTCTTCCAGGCACAGTTTCACATCCTTGTGCATGAGCCCCGCAGCAAAGCGTACCGGGAAGCCTTGCGCGCGTTCGGTAATGGCCTGGGGCACGCGCTTTTCCGACATGAAGGACCGCCCGCTGGACGCATTCAACACATCAAACATTAGCTTGGTATCCAGGCCAGCCTTGGCACCCAGCACCATACCTTCAAGACATGCCAAGGTATTGCTGGCAAGGATTACGTTATTCACAAGCTTCATCGTCTGCCCAAGGCCTGCTTCCGCGCCAAGGTAGAAGATATTCTGCCCAATAACCTCCAGCACCGGCTCCACCGCTTTCTGGGATGCGGCATCGCCCGAAGTCATGATGGCAAGCGTACCGGCCTCAGCGCCCGAAACACCGCCGCTGACCGGCCCATCAATCAAATGAATGCCCTTGGCCGCGAGCCCTTCCGCCACGCGCCGCGCCACGGTGGGGCCTGTGGTGGAAAGATCCACCACAATCTTCGCCATGCTGCCTTGCACCAAGCCGTCCGCGCCCAGCGCCACGGCTTCCACCGCCGCAGGTGTCGGCAGGCTGAGCAGCACAGCATCGCAACGGTCAGCCACATCGCGCGCGCTGCTGGCCGCGATGGCCCCCATGGCGGTAAGCGAGGCGACGGCCTTCGTATCAAGATCATGCACCACCAGCGCATGGCCCGCCTTCACCAGGCGCCGCGCCATGACACCACCAATATTCCCAAGGCCGATGAAACCAAGCTTCATGACATTCCTCATTGCCGATACGCGGGCCATTCGGGGCCCACTCTATTGTTTGCCAGAAAGGCTCCGCCCGAAGCCGCCCTCAGTCAAGGGGCTGTTTCAGCTTGTAGGGGGCAGTTTGGTGAAATCGCCAAAGCGCATGCTGGGATGGCTGCGCGCATATTGCGCCGGGAAGGCCGCCTGTTCGCGCAGCACCTCAGCCGCATGCCAGGCCCAGCGTGGATTATA
>CAIMVB010000341.1 GCA_903844785.1 uncultured Rhodospirillales bacterium
AGCGTGGAGCCCTGGCTGAAATCAGACACGCCCCCGCCGCCCGATGCGGAGCGTCTGCAATCCAAGGAAGAACGCGCGAAGTTGGATGGGCTTTGGGAATGCATCCTGTGCTTCTGCTGCTCAACTTCCTGCCCGTCCTATTGGTGGAATGGTGACCGGTATCTGGGGCCGGCGGTGCTGCTGCAAGCCTATCGCTGGATTGCGGATTCACGCGATGAAGCGACCGGGGAACGCTTGGATAATCTGGAAGACCCCTTCCGGCTTTATCGCTGCCACACCATCATGAATTGCACGCGCACCTGCCCCAAGGGCCTCAATCCCGCGCAGGCGATTGGTGAGATCAAGAAGCTGATGGTGGAACGCCAGGGCTGATGCCCGCTTTTGTTCAGGGAAAGCCGCGCACCCCCAGGGTAGCGCGGCTTTTTCTTTTTCAGGCCTCTGGTCTTCTGCCGTAAACCCGCGTTAGCCTTCCGGATAAGAATCTTCCGGGAGGCTGCTATGAACCGCTCCACCACAACCATGCTGGCCGCGCTTGTCGCGCTACCATTGGCCATCTCTGCGCCCAAGGCGCAGACATTGACCGTGGGCCTGGGCGCGCCGGTGACGACAATTGACCCGCATTTCCATAATGTCGGGCCGAATAATGCGCTGACCAATCATATTTTTGACCGGCTGGTGGACCGTGATGGGCAATCGCGCCCAGCACCGCAGCTTGCGGAATCCTGGCGGGTGCTTTCCGAAACCTCATGGGAATTCAAGCTACGCCGCGGTGTCACCTGGCATGATGGCAAGCCCTTCACCGCTGATGATGTGGTCTTCACCTTCGCGCGCGTGCAGGCTGGTATACCGAATAGTCCCGGTGGTTTTGGTGGCTTTCTGCGTGCCATCACCAAGGTTGAAACGCCCGATCCGCATACGCTGATCATCCATACCAGCGCGCCGCATCCGCTTATGCCGCTTGATCTTGCTTCCGTCTGCATCATCGCGCGCCATGCGGCGGAAGGCGCCAGCAGCGAGGATTTCAATTCGGGCAAGGCGGCAATCGGCACTGGGCCTTATCGAATGCTCTCCTACCGGTCCGGGGATCGGGTGGAATTGGCCCGCTTTGATGGTTATTGGGGTGAAAAGGAACCCTGGGCGCGGTCCAATCAGCGCTTTTTGCTGAATGATGCGTCGCGCACGGCTGCTTTGCTGGCGGGTGATGTGGACATCATCGAACAAATCCCGACCAGCGATCTGGCGCGGCTCCGGCGCGATCCGCGGGTGACGGTGACGGAAATACCCAGTCTGCGCACAGTTTATATGGCGCCGGATTATTCGCGCGATGGCGGTACGCCGCTGATCACAGACAATAACGGCACGCCCTTGCCGGTGAACCCGTGGAAGGATGTGCGGGTGCGTCGGGCGCTTTCCATGGCGATCAACCGTGATGCGCTGGTGGACCGCGTGATGGAAGGGGCGGCCACCGCCACCGCGCAATGGCTACCGGAAGGGACTTTTGGTTATAACCCCGCCATCAAGCCCCGCCGTTTCGACCCCGATGGGGCAAAGCGCTTGCTGGCGGAAGCGGGCTACCCGGATGGTTTCCGCATCACGCTGCACACACCAAATGACCGTTGGCCGAATGATGCGCGGCTGGCGCAAGCAGTGGCGCAGATGTGGACGCGGATTGGCATTCGTACCCAGGTCGATGCCTCGCCTTGGACAGCCTTTGTGCCGCGGCGTGCGCGGGTGGAATACGGCATGCAGATCGGTGCCTGGGGGAGTTCCACCGG
>CAIMVB010000342.1 GCA_903844785.1 uncultured Rhodospirillales bacterium
CAGAATGCCCGCAATGCTGCTGGTGACAGTGAGCGAGACAGCGTAATCTACCCCATAGCCCTTGGCCTTCATCGCCGGGATCAGGATGGTGCCGGTGGCTGATGTATCCGCCACCGCTGAACCGGAAATCCCGCCAAACAGCATGGAGGTTGAAACATCCACCATCCCCAAGCCGCCGCGCATCCAGCCAACACAGGATGACGCCAGTGAAATCAAGCGGCGCGCAATACCGCCATGCAGCATAATCTCGCCAGCAAAGATGAAGAAGGGAATGGCGAGCAATGAGAAAATGCTCATGCCGCTCGCCATTTGCTGGAAGGCAACGGCGGGGTTCAGCCCTTCATAAATGAAGCCGGCAACAGCCGCGATGCCAAGGCAGAAGGCAACTGGCACGCCCGCGATGACACCTGCGGCAAAAACAGCAAAAATCAGAAAAAGCCCCGGCTCCATTGCCGCTACTCCAGAAAGGCTGCGGCGGGGCCGCGTTTTTCTGGCGCTTCCGGCACGAAGATATCGCGCAGCACCTGTTCCACAGCGAATAGGGCGATTAAAACGCCGCCGACCACCATGGGCACATAGGTCCAGCCCTGGCTGATGCCGAGCAAGGGAATACGGAAATTCGCTACCATTTCCACCAATTCCCAAGACCAGATCGCCATGCCAACGCCAAAGGCACCGACCAAGGCGTCACAGCCCAGCGCGATCCAGCGCTGCGCAGTGGGTGAGAGCGATTCACGCAGCCCCAAGACAGAAAGATGGAAGCGTTCGCGGATACCCACGGCTGCCACTGGCATGGAAATCGCCAAAATCGCCAAGGTTGCGCCGCGTTCAATCCAGGTTGGCGTGTCATTCAACACGTATCGGCCAAAGACCAGCCACCCCATCATGGCAATCAGTACCACCAGCGCTGCGCCTGCGAGCCCAATGGTCAGCCCCGCCAGTAGATCCAGCGCGCGGGAGAATGCCCGCAGCGGCGCGGGTAATGCCCCGCGCCCTGCGCTTTCCTGGCTTGTCACTGGGTTTCCCGAATGCGCTTCAGCAAATCTGCCATACGTGGCGCTGATGCGTATTTCCCATAAACGGGTTCCATCAGCGTCTGCCAAGGGCCACGATCCGTGATTTCAATCACCGTCGCGCCACCAGCCGATACGCGTTCACGCGATGATTTTTCCCGTTCGGCCCAAAGCTGGCGTTGGAAGGCCGCACTCTCACGCGCCGCATCACGCAAAATGGCACGATCTGCTTCATTCAGGCGCTGCCAACGTTGGCGGCTAATGGCCAAAATTTCCGGCACATTGGAATGTTCTGTTGTGGTAAAGAATTTCGCCACTTCGAAATGCCGGGTGCTTTCATAGGATGGCCAATTATTCTCCGCCCCATCAATCACGCCGGATTGCAGGCTGGTAAACACCTCACCAAAGGGCAGCGGTGTGGGGTTGGCGCCCATGGCGCGCATCAGATCAATCCAAAGATCTGAGGTCTGCACACGGATTTTCATGCCGCGCACATCGGCGGGCGTGCGCACCGGGCGCACCGTGTAAAGGCTCCGCGCACCCGCATCATACCAGGCAAGCGTGATCAGCCCGATCGCTTCCAGATCGCGCGCAATATCCTCACCAATCGCGCCATCCACCACGCGATGGCTATGGCCAACATCGCGGAACAGGAAGGGCAGCGTGAGGATCGCGGTGGAAGGCGCCAGATTATTCAAAGGCGAAAGATTGAAATTGGCGAAATCAATCGTGCCAAGGCGCATCTGCTGAATGGCCTCATCCTGCTGGCCAAGCTGCGCGGAATGGAAGGTACGCAGGCGAATGCGGTTATTGGTGCGCTGGC
>CAIMVB010000343.1 GCA_903844785.1 uncultured Rhodospirillales bacterium
CCGCCGCCTGATCCCAGGTACGCTCGCGCGAGGCCGTGGCATCAATGGCAAAGATCAGCCGCGCAATGGTGGCAGGCGAGGGCCGCAACGCCGGCACACGCGCCGCCTGTTCCAAAAAGGCGGCCACGGCAGCGGAAGGGGCGCGCGGGGCTGGGGGTTTGCTCATGAGGCGGATGTGGGGGTGGAGCGAGCCGGTTAAAGGCCAAAGGGGGCTTTGCCCCCTGACCCCCACCGGGGTGGCCGTGCCACCCCGGACCCCGCCGTCATTCAAAGAGACCGGCTTGGGAGGGGCGAGACGAACGTTCGCGGGGGGCAGCCCTGAAACCTTCGCCTCGGCCAATTGGGGGCAAACGCTCGGCATCATCATGCACACCGGCCATCAATTCGGCGATAGTCTTGACCATGATCTTGCGAAACTGGCCAAGCCCGGTTGAGGCGTAACCATGCGAAGCAGCTTCGCGCATCATGTCCCGCGTGGGGTCTGCCAGCGTGATCAGCACGCCACCCAAGGCACCTTCGCGCTGCACCGTGCCGGCCAAATCCCGCACATCGCGGACCGAGACATTCTCCCCGCCCTTTACGGAAATAATCACCCGATCCAAATCGCCATCCTTCAGGCCGGTGCGGACCCAACGAATGCCATCAATGCCGCGATCCGCACCCTTCTTCTTGCCGCCCTGCGGCACAGCATCCAACAAGGAAACCGCCCACCATTGGAATTGATGCTTGTCCCGCGCCGCCAAATCCCGCGCGGCAGACAAATCCCTCGGCGTGCCCAAGACCTCAAAGGCGATATTCGGAAAGGCATCCTTCAGCCGACGCTCCACAAGCGATATGGCCAGATGCGTGACATCAATGCCGACCCATCGCCGCCCCAATTTTTCGGCAGCATGAACCGCCGTGCCACAGCCGCAAAAAGGATCAACTACAATATCACCGGGATTGGAGGACGCATTGATGATGCGTTCCAAAAGCGTGAGGGGCTTTTGCGTCGGATAGCCGAGGCGTTCTGCATCGATCGCTTGCAACGGGCGGATACCCGTCCAAATGTCACCAATCTTTGGACCGAGTTGCTCGTTAAGATAGTGCTTGCGCGCGATACGGCCATCCGGCCGCTTCGGAAACGCAAGTCGTCCCTCTGAGTCAAGTTGTTTCATCAAATCTAGGCTGACGCGCCAGCCTTTCGCGGGAGGCAAAAAGCCCTTGTATTCGTACTTTAAATTCGGTCGCAAGTTAGGGCTGTCCAGCGGCGCCAGACGGTATGGACCACGCCCATCATTGTCATTCAGCGAAAACCGTCCCGTGTACTCGTCGGACATTTCAGAAAATTGCGAAGAAAAGGTGTACTTCTCGGATTTGCTGAAAAATAAAATTGTGTCGTGATTTCTTCCAAACCGATTCCTGACATCACCCTTGCCGACAGAGCGCTCCCAAATAATCTCATTGCGAAAATTCTCTGCCCCAAAAATCCCATCCAGCAGAATCTTCAAATAATGGCTCGCGGTGGGGTCGCAGTGCAGGTAGAGCGATCCGGTCGGTTTCAGGACGCGGTGCAATTCAATCAGCCGCACCGCCATCATCGCCAGATAGGCGGTCATGTCATTCTTGCCGAGGGCGGTAACAATGCCGCGCAGCAGGACGGAGGCGTCGGTATAGACACTCTGGGTCAGCACATCCTCATAGGCAGCGGCGGCGGCGTCGCCCCAGTGCCAGCTATCTTCGAAGGCTTCCAATTGGCTGTCGCTCATTTTGCCATCGGGGGCGCGAAACAACACGTTATAGGTAGCCGCAGAATTGAAGGGTGGGTCCAGGTAGATCAGGTCAATGCTCTCATCCGAGATCAGCGGCTTGCCATCCGCATCCCGCCCGCGCAGCACTGCCAGATTATCCCCGTAGAACAGCCTGTTCTTCATCGCCCTTTTCGCACGCAGCCTTGGTGTTTCACACCATGCCCTAATTACATGCGATATGGCAATAATTACACAAAATGCGTGGCTGGTTCCGGGTTAACGGGTCTTGGTTTTGCGCGCAGCCACCACACCAACCCTGCGCGCGCCGCGGGCATCCGCCCGCAGCCACCCCGGTGGGGGCACCGGGGGCAAAGCCCACGGCCTCCCCCGCTTCACCCCTTCCCATTCGCCTCGGCCACCGCCAGCGCGGTCAGGTTCAGAATCCCCCGCGCGGTCACGCTTGGCACCAGCACATGCACGGGCTTTTTCATGCCAAGCAGCAGCGGGCCCAATTGCAGCCCATCGGTGGCTGCCTTTGCCAGGTTGAAGGCGATATTGGCGGCATCGATGCCGGGCATGACCAGCAAATTTGCCGCCCCTGTCAGCCTGCCATCCGGCACCGCGCGGTCACGAATGGCCGGCACCAAAGCGGCATCGGCATGCATTTCGCCATCCACTTCCAAGGCTGGGTCGCGCGCCTGGATGAGCCTCAGCGCCTCACGCATCCGCCGCGCGGAAGGCGCGTGGGATGCACCGAAGGAAGAATGGGAAAGCAGAGCCACTTTCGGCTGCAAGCCAAAGCCGCGCACCTGTTCCGCGGCCAGTAGCGTCATTTCCGCAATCTGCGCGGCAGAGGGTTCCACGCAGAGGTGTGTGTCCACCACGAACATATGCTCGCCATTGCGGGTGATCAGCCCGGAAAGCGCGTAGACGCGCCCGACATCATCGCGCTTGCCGATGATATCCAGCACGTGATGCCATTGATCCATCCAATCCTGTGTGCCACCACAAAGCGCGGCATCCACCAGCCCCGCTTCCAGCAATATCGAAGCCGCAACAGCAGTGCGCGTCGCCACACGCCGCCCAGCGGCATCCGGTGGCACGCCGCGCCGAGAAACCTTGCTGCGATACAAATCCACCAAGGGTCCAAACACTGATGTATCGCGTGATGGGTCCAAAACCTTCACACTATTGCCCACCGACATGCGCAGGCCCAAAGCCTCACAGCGCGCGGCAATCACCTCGGCCCGGCCAATCAGATAGGGTTCGGCAATGCCCTCATCCAATACGCTTTGCACGGCGCGCAGCGTGCGTTCATCCTCACCTTCCGCATAGGCGATGCGGCGCGGGCGCTTACGCGCGGCTTCGAACACCGGGCGCATGAGGTTGCCGGAACGAAAGACATTGCGTTCCAGCCGGCTGCGATAGGCGCTGAAATCCTCGATCGGGCGAGTCGCCACGCCGCTTGCCATGGCGGCACGTGCCACGGCCGGCGCCACTTCCAGAATCAAGCGTGGATCAAAGGGTTTCGGGATGATGTAATCCGGCCCAAAGATCGGTGCCTGCCCGCCATAGGCTGCCGCGACCACTTCAGATGCTTCAACGCGCGCCAAGGCAGCGATGGCATCAGCGGCGGCGACCTTCATTTCTTCATTGATTGTTGTCGCGCCGACATCCAGCGCACCACGGAAAATGAAGGGGAAACACAAAACATTATTAACCTGATTGGGGTAATCCGTGCGCCCCGTTGCCACAATTGCATCGGGCCGCGCGGCGCGCACCGCTTCGGGCAGAATTTCCGGTTCAGGATTGGCCAGCGCCAGCACCAGGGGCTTCGGCGCCAGCAGCTTCAGCCATTCCGGTTTCAGTACACGCGGCGCGGAAAGGCCAAGGAAGATATCAGCACCCGGCAGCGCATCTTGCAGGCTGCGCGCATTCGTCTCGATCGCCCATTTCGCCTTGTAGGGATCAAGATCATCGCGCCCGCGATGCACCACGCCGCCAATATCGCAAATCGTGACGTTTTCGCGCTTGAGGCCCATGGCCACCAGCAAATCAAGGCAAGCCAATGCCGCCGCGCCTCCGCCAGTATTGACCAGGCGCACATCCTCAAGCCGCTTGCCTTGCAGCAAAAGCCCATTGCGCACCGCCGCGGCAACAATAATCGCCGTGCCATGCTGGTCATCATGGAAAACCGGGATGCGCATCCGTTCGCGCAGGCGGCGTTCAACTTCAAAACATTCCGGCGCCTTGATGTCTTCCAGGTTGATCGCGCCGAAGGAAGGCTCCAGCGCGGCGATCACCTCAATCAGCTTGTCGGGGTCGCGTTCGTCGATTTCGATATCAATCGAATCAATGCCGGCGAATTTCTGAAACAGAACCGCCTTGCCTTCCATCACCGGCTTGGACGCCAGCGCGCCAATGGCGCCAAGGCCCAGTACGGCGGTGCCATTGGAAATCACTGCCACCAGATTGCCGCGCGCCGTATAGTCAAAGGCAGCGCGCGGGTCGGCTGCTATCGCTTCACAGGCGGCGGCCACGCCGGGGGAATAGGCCAGGCCAAGGTCGCG
Organism: uncultured Rhodospirillales bacterium; assembly: GCA_903844785.1. Taxonomy (GTDB): domain Bacteria; phylum Pseudomonadota; class Alphaproteobacteria; order Acetobacterales; family Acetobacteraceae; genus Neoroseomonas. The sequence goes on from CAIMVB010000343.1 coordinate 4,301, forward strand.
CTGGGTTTCCATCCGCTTGGTCGGCGTGATGGAAAGCTTCCCGGGGCGGGGCAGCCGGTGGTAATCCAGCGCGGCTTTGCGGAAATCATCATCCATGAGGGCTACCTTACCCGGCGACACCCGAAAGGGTGAAATTTGGTGCGGCCAAGAAGATTCGAACTTCCACGGGGTTTCCCCCACCAGCACCTCAAGCTGGCGCGTCTACCATTCCGCCATGGCCGCAAACCAGGTAGAAGGCGGGCGCTATAGCCGATGAATGCGCCCCTATCAACGCCCGCCCTTGAATGGGAAACCCTGCCGGGCCTCACCCCCTATGCCGAGACGCTTTCCCGCATGGAAGCGCGGGCGGGGGCGATTCGCGCCGATGCGGCGCCGGAAGCCGTCTGGCTGGTGGAACATCCGCCCAGCTACACCGCTGGCACTTCCGCCCGACCTCAGGATTTGCGCGATGCCCGCTTTCCCGTGTTTGAAGCGGGGCGGGGCGGGCAATGGACCTATCACGGGCCAGGCCAGCGCACCGGCTATGTGCTGCTGGATTTGCAGCACCCCCATGGCACCATCCCGCCGCGCGATATCCGCGCCTTTGTGGCCGGGCTGGAGGAATGGCTGATCCTGACGCTGGCCCATTTTGGCGTACAGGGCGAAAGGCGCGAAGGCCGCGTTGGCATTTGGGTCGAGGACAAGGCAACAGGGCAGGAGGCCAAGATCGGCGCAATTGGGGTGCGCGTCACGCGCTGGGTTTCCTGGCATGGCGTGGCGCTGAATGTGGCGCCCGATCTTGGCCATTTCGGCGGCATTGTGCCCTGCGGGATAGCGGAGCATGGCGTGACCAGCCTGCACGCGCTGGGCATCCCGGCCAGCATGGCGGAACTGGATCAGGCGCTGCGTAATTGTTGGGCCAAGGTTTTCGGCTGACCTGCCGGGCTGCAAATCGCTCCAGTTTCCGTTAAAGCGACTTCTCCCGGCTAACGGAGTCTCGCCCATGCCCATCCCCATCGCGTCCGACCATGCCGGCCTGCCGCTGAAACAGGCGCTGATCGCCGCCCTGCAAGCCGAGGGGCTAAGCTTTGACGATCTCGGCACCCATGGCCCCGAATCGGTGGATTACCCGGATTTCGCCCATGCGGTTTGCGACCGGGTGGCGGGCAGTGACGGCTTCGGCATTCTGGTCTGCGGCACCGGGATTGGCATGGCCATCGCCGCCAATCGCCACCCCGGCATTCGCGCGGCCGTGCTCCATAACGCGACCGAAGCGCGGCTGACCCGCGCCCACAACAATGCCAATATCGCCTGCCTCGGCGCCCGCACAATGGGGATTGAGGTTGCGCTGGATGCCATCCGCGCCTTTCTGGCCTCACCTTTTGAAGGTGGGCGGCATGTAGGGCGGGTACAAAAACTCAATCCGGCGCTTGCCAAGCAGGGTGCCACGGGCGCAAAAACAACGCCATGAAAACCCCCCTCCCTGCCCTGGTCCGTGCGCCGGAAGGCCTCGGCGCCGCCCCGCCCCCTGCCGGCTTTTTCACCGCGAGCCTCGCTGCATCCGATCCAGAAATTGCCGCCGCCGTGGCGCAGGAATTGGAACGCGAACAGGATGGAATTGAACTGATCGCGTCAGAAAACATCGTCTCCCGCGCTGTGATGGAAGCGCAGGGGTCGGTGATGACGAATAAATACGCTGAGGGTTATCCGGGCCGGCGCTATTATGGCGGCTGCGAAGCGGTGGATATTGCCGAGCGTCTGGGCATTGAACGCGCCTGCAAGCTGTTCGATTGCGGTTTCGCCAATGTGCAGCCGCATTCGGGTGCGCAGGCCAATCAGGCGGTGTTCCTCGCGCTATTGCAGCCGGGCGATTGCTTCATGGGGCTTGATCTCGCGGCCGGTGGGCATTTGACGCATGGCTCACTCGCCAATCTTTCTGGCAAATGGTTCAAGCCGGTGCCCTATACGGTGCGGCGCGAAGACCAGCAGATTGATATGGCGGAAGTGGCGCGCATTGCGCGGGAAGCCAAGCCGAAGCTGATCATCGCCGGCGGCAGCGCCTATGCGCGCATTTGGGATTTCGCTGCCTTCCGCGCCATTGCCGATGAAGTCGGCGCCTATTTCATGGTGGATATGGCGCATTTCGCGGGGCTGGTGGCGGGTGGCGCGCATCCTTCGCCCTTCCCGCATGCGCATGTTGCGACCACCACCACGCATAAGACTTTGCGTGGCCCGCGTGGCGGCATGATTTTGACGAATGACGAAGCGCTCGCGAAGAAATTCAACTCCGCTGTTTTCCCCGGCCTGCAAGGCGGGCCGCTGATGCATGTTATCGCGGCCAAGGCGGTGGCCTTTGGGGAAGCGCTGCGCCCGGAATTCCGTACCTATTCGCGCCAGATTGTCGCCAATGCCAAGGCGCTGGCGGGTGAATTGCAGGCGCAGGGTTTGGATCTGGTGACGGGCGGCACCGACAATCACCTGTTGCTGGTTGATCTGCGGCCCAAGAAGCTGACCGGGAAGGTCG
>CAIMVB010000344.1 GCA_903844785.1 uncultured Rhodospirillales bacterium
CTGCATGAACGCGCCGTTGAAATCGGCGGGCGTGTCGCGGTGGATGGCACGGAATTGGAAGCCTTGGATGAGGCCGGGGCGCGGGATGCTTTGCGCGCCGCTTATCAGGAAGGTCTGCGCGCTGTTGCCATCCTCATGATGCATGCCTGGGCGTATCCCGCGCATGAAGAACGGCTTGGTGCGATTGCGCGGGAAGTTGGCTTCACGCAAATCTCGCTCAGCCATCGCGCAAGCCCCCTGCCGCGTATTGTGCCGCGTGGGGATACTACCGTGGTGGATGCGTATCTTTCCCCCATTCTGCGCCGCTATGTGGATCAGGTGGCGGGCGAATTGCCGGGTGTGCGGCTTTACTTCATGCAATCGAGCGGCGGGCTGACCGAAGCCGGACATTTCCAAGGGAAGGATGCGATCCTGTCTGGCCCCGCGGGCGGGATTGTCGGCGCGGCGCGCACCGCAGCGATGGGTGGGTTTGAGCGTATCATCGGCTTTGACATGGGCGGCACTTCGACCGATGTCGCGCTTTACGCCGGTGCGTTTGAACGCGCGTTTGAAACCGAAGTCGCGGGCGTGCGGATGCGCGCACCCATGATGGCGATCAATACGGTCGCCGCCGGTGGTGGTTCCATTCTGCATTTCGATGGCGCGCGTTTTCGTGTTGGGCCTGATTCCGCCGGCGCTGTGCCTGGCCCTGCCTGCTATCGGCGCGGTGGGCCGCTGACGGTGACCGATGCTAATGTGATGGTGGGCAAGATTCAGCCGCATCACTTCCCGGCGATTTTTGGCCCCAATGGTGATCAGCCCTTGGATGCGGCAATTGTCGCGGAGAAATTCGCGGCCCTCGCCGCCGAAATCGGCAAGGCGCAGGGCAAGTCGGCGCCCGACCCGCGCGCCGTTGCGGAAGGATTTTTGCGCGTGGCGGTGGCGAATATGGCCAATGCCATCAAGCAGGTTTCCATCCAAAAGGGCCATGACGCGACACGCTTCGCGCTACAATGCTTCGGCGGCGCGGGCGGGCAACATGCCTGTTTGGTTGCTGATGAATTGGGCATGGAAACCGTGTTCATCCATCCTTTCGCCGGCGTGCTTTCCGCCTATGGCATGGGCTTGGCGGACCAAGCAGTCATCCGCGAAGCCGCGGTGGAAGCGCCCTTTACCGCAGATGCCATAAGTGATCTTACCAAACGGCTTGCTACGCTGGAAACAGCAGGGCGCGAAGAGCTTGCGCGCCAGGGCGCCGATCCCGCGCGGCTGCAAGCGGCGCGTCGGTTGCATCTGCGCTATGCGGGCACCGATACCTTCCTGCCCGTCACCTTCGGCGCACACCAGGAAGTGCTGGTGGAATTCACGGAGGCGCATCGCCGCCGCTTTGGCTTCGCGACACCAGAACGCCAGGTGATTGTCGAAGCCTGTATCGCCGAAGTTACTGCCCCTGGCGAAGAAGTGCGCGAAGCCGCGCTGCAGGCGCGCGTTGCCGGTGAAGCGCCGCAAGCTTTGGATAGCGTCGCCCTCTTCACCAATGGCGCGGCCCATGCAGCCCCAGTGCATGATCGTGAGGCGCTCCGCGCCGGGGATCGCATCGCCGGTCCCGCCTTGCTGCGCGAAGCCAATGCCACCACCGTGGTAGAACCCGGCTGGGAAGCGGAAGTCACCGCGCGCAATCATCTGGTCCTGCGCCGCATCACGCCGCGCGCCCGCGCTGCTGATATTGCCTCGGCGGATCAGCCCGATCCGGTGATGCTGGAATTGTTCAACAACCTGTTCATGAGTGTTGCGGAACAAACCGGCGCAGTGCTGCAAAACACTAGCCTTTCAGTGAATATCAAGGAAAGGCTTGATTTCTCCTGCGCCATTTTCGATGCGACTGGCGCGCTGATTGCCAATGCGCCGCATGTGCCGGTGCATCTGGGTGCCATGGGGGAAAGCGTGCGCACCGTGATCCGCACGCGGGGTGCGACCCTCAAGCCCGGCGATGTGGTGGCGCTGAACAACCCCTATAATGGCGGCACGCATCTGCCGGATGTCACCGTCATCACGCCGGTTTTTGATGCAGCGGGCAGCAAGATCATTTTCTTTGTCGGCTCCCGCGGGCATCACGCCGATATTGGCGGCCTGACGCCTGGTTCCACGCCGCCATTATCGCGTACGCTGGAAGAAGAAGGCGTGGTGATTGATGATTTCCTGCTTGTGGATGGCGGCCATTTCCGGGAAGCGGAATTCCGCGCCCTGCTGGCCGGCGCACGCTACCCGGCGCGCAGCCCGGATGTGAATGTGGCGGATATCAAGGCGCAAACCGCCGCCAATGAAAAAGGCGTGCAGGAATTACGCCGCGCCATTGCCGATTACGGGCTTGCCACCGTCAGCGCCTATATGCGGCATGTCATGGATAATGCCGAAGAAAGCGTACGCCGCGTATTGGCGAAGCTCCCCGATGGGCATTTTGAAACCAGCATTGATGATGGTGCGCCCTTGAAGGTTGCGATCCGCGTTGACCGCGCCGCGCGCAAGGCCGTGATTGATTTCACCGGCACCGGACCGCAACGCCCCAGCAATTTCAACGCGCCATCGGCGGTTTGCCGCGCCGTGGTGCTTTATTGCTTCCGGTGCTTAGTAGGCGAGGATATTCCGCTCAATGATGGCTGCCTGAAGCCCCTGGAAATCGTGATCCCGGAAGGCACCTTCCTATCGCCACGCCCCGGCGCCGCGGTGGTGGCCGGCAATACTGAGGTCAGCCAAATGACCTGCAATGCGCTCCTCGCCGCGCTTAGTGCTTGTGCCTCTGCCCAAGCCACCATGAACAATCTACTTTTTGGCGATGCGCGGTATCAGTATTACGAGACGATTTGCGGCGGCATTGGTGCGGGGCCGGGCTTCAATGGCGCGGGCCCAGTGCAAACGCACATGACCAATACGCGCATGACCGATCCCGAAATTCTGGAACTGCGTTACCCCGTGCGGCTTGAGGAATTTTCCATCCGTCGAGGTTCAGGTGGTGCCGGGCGCTGGCATGGTGGTGATGGATCGCGTCGCCGCATCCGCTTCCTGCACCCGATGGAAGCGGTGATTGTGGCATCGCGCCGCAATGTCCCGCCGCATGGGCTGCAAGGCGGTGCAGATGGCGCTGCCGGGCGGCAATGGGTGGAACGCGCCGATGGCAGCATTCAATGGCTGAAGGGCAGCGATTCCGCGCATCTGGCGGCGGGCGATGTATTGGGCATTGAAACACCCGGCGGCGGTGGTTGGGGGGGTGCAAGCTGAAAGCGCGCTCCAGCTTTACGATGGCTGCCATCGGTTCCCGATGGCAGCGTGAAGCCGCCCACCAACCATGGCGTGCCTGCGGCGCGCGCGCGTGCCGGGGGTGCGAAGGGCCCGCATGAAGCGCACCGCTAGCCTCATTGCGCTTCTGTTCGTCGGGATCGCGCTCGCGGCCGCCTGGTTCGGCCCACGCCTGATTTCCTGGGAAGGTCAGCGTAGCCGGCTAGCCGCGCTGGCATCGGAACGGTTGGGCCGGCCAGTGGCGCTGCAAGGGCCTTTGCGTGTTGTGCTGCTGCCGCAGCCCGTGATCGAAGCGGATGAGGTGCATCTGGGGCAGGAGGAAGGCGAGCTTGGCGTCAAAGCCAAGACATTGCGCCTGAAACTTGGCCTGACGCCCTTGCTGCTTGGGCGCTTGGAAGCGCGTGATCTGGTGCTGGTCGGTGCCGATATCCGCCTGCCCTGGCCGCTGCCGGCTGCCGGCGCGCTGCGCCCGCCGCCCTGGCTTTCCGATTTCGCCGCCCGCATCGAAGGAAGCCGCGTGACGCTTGGCGCCGCGGTGCTGGAAAATGTTGCGGCCAGGCTGGTGGCACCCGGGCCGCTGGATGCGGTGCGGCTGGAAGGCAGTTTCACTCGCGCCGGGGCCGAAGCCCGCTTCCAGGCCGTTTTGGGCAGGCCCGGGTATGATGGCATTGGCACCTTGGAACTCCGCCTGAATGGCCAGGGCGCTGCGCTTGTCACACGCGGCGCGCTGCTGGCCGAAGGCGGCTATGAAGGACGCGTCGAAGCCTCAGGCGCCTATCTATCGGCTTTCCTGCCCGGCCCCGCGCTACCCTTCCGCGTTACCGGGCGCCTGCGCGCGAGTGAAGACCGGATCGCTGCCCAAGATTTGAGCGTGGAATTTGATGGCGGGATAGGCCGCGCGGCTGCGTCACTTCAACTCTCGGCTGACCCCAGGCTTGAACTGGCGGTCAATATGAGTCGCCTTGACCTTGACGCCTGGACGAAAACGCTTCTTCGCAACAACGCCACGGCGCTGCCTTTCACGCTCGATCTATCGGCGGAAACGGCGCGTTGGCAAAGGCAGGATTTGCGCCGTTTCAAGGCGGGTATTGCGCGCGAAGGGGCGCGATTGACGCTGACTGATGTCGCGGCGCTCTTCCCAGGTGAAGCGGAAATCGAAGCGCGCGGGGCGACGCTGGGCGATCGGCTGGAATTATCACTCAGCTTCGCCGGCCCCAATCTGCGCGATAGCCTGGGCGCTTTTGGCGCGATGCTTGCCGTGCCGGACCCGGCCCGGTTGCGCCGCTTTGAAGGTCGTGCGCGGCTGGTGCTGGAAGCCAATCAGATCGAAGCGCCCGAATTCTTGCTCATGCTTGATGGTCGGCGCCTTGCCGGTGCTGGCACTTTGCGCCTTGGTGCCAAGCCAGCGCTTGGGCTTGGTGTTTCCGCAGACCGACTGGAACTTGATGGGCTGCTTTCCGAAAGCCTGACTTGGCCGGAAGTGACAGACGCCTTGAAAGGCTTTGACGCCAATCTGCGGCTAACAGCGGGCAGCGTTGAATGGCGCGGGTTGAACCTGGATGGCTTGACACTGGAAGCGGCGCTGGAAGCGGGCAGATTGTCTGTCCAAAGCCTGAATGCGCGGCTTGGGGGTGCCAGCCTTGCGGCTTCCGGCGGCATTGGTCTTGGCGCCCTGCCCAGCCTGCATGATGTTCAACTTGAAATCACCGCACCCATGGCCAGTGCGCTACCGCCCGTTCTGACCGAGGCGCTGGGCCTTTCCGCTGGCTTCGCGGCGTTACCGTTTTCGCTCAATCTCAAAAGCAATGGCTTGCCTGAAGCCTTGTCGCTGAACGCCGATATCGGGC
>CAIMVB010000345.1 GCA_903844785.1 uncultured Rhodospirillales bacterium
GGCTCGGCCTTCTTCACGCTGTTCCAGCTGATGGCGATGGATGATTTCGGCAACGTCGTCCGCAAGGCGATGGAGGCCAAACCCTGGGCTTGGCTGTTCTTCTTCCCCTTCACCATCATCGCCACCTTCGTCGTGCTGAACCTGTTCATCGGCGTGATCGTCGAGAGCATCCAGACGCTGCGCGACCAGCGTGGCGAGGCCAGCGCGGCGACGATGCAGGCCGCAGCCGACGCCGCCCGGGCCGAGGCGCATCTCGACAGCCAGGTCCTGCTGGCGGAGATCCGCGCGCTGCGCGCCGAGGTGCAGGCGTTACAGGCCGAGCGACGAGGTTGACCCCCGCGCAGCGCCGCGGCTAGGTCCGCCGGAACGCCTCACAGGATCCACCATGCCCCGACCCGCCCACCGCCCCGTGATGCTCGTCATCCTCGACGGCTGGGGCTGGCGCGAGGAGACGGCCGACAACGCGGTACGGCAGGCGAAGACCCCCTGCTTCGACGCGCTGTGGTCGAAGGGCCCACACGCTTTCCTCAAGACCTCCGGCCGCGATGTCGGGCTGCCGGAAGGGCAGATGGGCAATTCAGAGGTCGGGCACCTCAATATCGGCGCCGGGCGCGTGGTGATGCAGGATTTGCCGCGCATTGATGCCGCCATCGCCGATGGGTCCTTCGCGCGATTGCCCGCACTCACGGGGTTGATCGCCAAGCTGAAGGCCTCGGGCGGGACCTGCCATTTGATGGGGCTGCTCTCCCCCGGTGGGGTGCATGCGCATCAGAACCAAGCGGTCGCGCTGGCCAAGCTGCTCTCGGGCGCTGGCATCCCAGTCGCCATTCATGCCTTCACCGATGGGCGAGATACGCCGCCCCGCGCTTCGCCTGACTATCTGAAGCGTTTTGAAGCGGATTTGGTAGGTGTGCCTGGCGTGCGCATCGCCACCATCATCGGGCGCTATTTCGCAATGGACCGCGACAAGCGTTGGGATCGTGTGGCGCAAGCCTATGCGGCGATGGTGGAAGCGAAAGGCGCACCCGCCGCCAGCGCCGCCGCCGCCATTACCGCCGCCCATGCCGCTGACAAAACCGATGAATTCATCCCCGCCAGTGTGATTGGCGATTATGCGGGAATGCAGGATGGCGATGGCATTCTCTGCTTCAATTTCCGCGCCGATCGCGCACGCGAAATCCTGACCGCGCTGCTTGATCCCGCTTTTGATGGCTTTGCCCGCCCGCGTTTGCCGCGCTGCGCCACCGCCGTTGGCCTCACGGAATATAGCGACGCGTTGAATGCGCATCTTGCCACCGCCTTCGCGCCGCAATCCATGGCCGACCAGCTTGGTGAGGTTGTGGCGCGTGCGGGGCTCAAGCAACTCCGCATGGCGGAGACGGAAAAATACCCGCATGTCACCTTCTTCCTGAATGGCGGGGAAGAAGCGGTTTATCCAGGTGAAGAACGCATAATGGTGCCATCACCCAAGGATGTCGCGACTTATGATCTGAAGCCGGAAATGTCAGCGCCGGAACTCACGGAAAAGGCTGTTGCCGCAATCGAAAGCCGCGCCTTTGATCTGATTGTGCTGAATTTCGCCAATGCCGATATGGTGGGCCATACCGGCAGCCTTGCCGCTGCAACAAAGGCTGTGGAAACGGTGGATGCGGGGCTGGGGCGTATTGCCGCGGCGCTGAAGGCGGTGGGCGGCTGCCTGCTGGTCACTGCCGATCACGGCAATGCCGAAATGATGAAAGACCCGGCCACAGGTGGGCCGCATACCGCGCATACCACCAA
>CAIMVB010000346.1 GCA_903844785.1 uncultured Rhodospirillales bacterium
ACGGTGCTTGGCCTTTCCGATGGCGGTGCGCATTGCGGCGTGATTTGCGATGCCTCAACCCCCAGCTTCATGCTGACCCATTGGGCGCGGGACCGGAAGCGCGGCGATGGCCTGCCTTTGGAATTCGTGGTGAAGCGGCAAACCAGCGAGACTGCGGATTTCTTTGGCTTGAGCGATCGTGGCCGGCTTGCGCCCGGTGCCATGGCTGATGTGAACATCATCAATTTCGACGCGCTGCGGCTTTATCATCCCGAAATGATCTATGATTTGCCGGCCGGTGGCCGGCGCCTGGTGCAGCGTGTGGATGGCTATGACATGACACTGGTTGCAGGCAAGCCCATTCGCGAAGCCGGGCATGATACGGGGGCATTACCCGGCAAGTTGCTGCGCGCAACAAGCTGAAGGGCAGGGCCATGAAAGGGCTGCGCGTGACGCGTCGCGGTTTGGCGGCGGCGGCGATGGGAACCTTCGCGGCGCCGCATTTGGCCCATGCAGCCTGGCCGGAAAGGCCCTTGCAATTGATTGTGCCGTTTGCCGCTGGTGGTGGCACGGATATTTCCGCGCGCACCATGGCGCAATTCCTGGAACGCGAATTGGGCCAGCCCGTGGTGGTGCAGAACCGCCCCGGTGCCGGCGGTGAGATTGGGCTTTCCGCCATCGCTGATGCGCGGCCCGATGGCTATACGATCGGCATCATCAATACGCCGGGTATTGTGACGATACCGATTGAAAGGTCGCCGCGCTGGTCTTTGGCAAGCTTCACCTTCATTGCCGGCGTGGTGGAGGACCCGACGACTTTTGCGGTGCATCCTGATAGCCCGATCCGGAATATCGCAGATTTGGTTGCTGCTGCGCGCGCCAAGCCGGGGGAAGTCACGGTTGGGACCCAGGGTGTGGGATCGGCCGGGCATATCAGTGCCTTATTGCTGGAACAGGCGGCGGGGATTCGCTTGGAATGTGTCAGCTATGCGGGTTCCGCCCCTGCGGCAGTGGCGCTGATGCGGCGCGATATTCAGGTTACCACGGCAAGCTTGGGCGAAAGCCTGACCTTCGCGCAGCAGCAGCCTTGGCGCGTTTTGGGCCTGATGGCGCCTGACCGTTCCGAACTTGCGCGTGATATCCCAACCTGCAAGGAAGCCGGTTACGACATTCGCGGTGGATCGCTGCGCGGTATTGGCGCGCCAAGCGGCTTGCCGGAAGCGGTGGTGCGCAGGCTTTCGGCGGCGATCAGTAATGTGCTGCGCCATCCGGATTTTCGTGAGGCCAGCGTGCGTACATTTCAGCCTCTGCGCTTTCTGGATAGCGCTGATTATGTGGCGTATCTGCGGGAAGCGGATGCCGCGCATCGTGCGCTATGGCGCATGCGGCCTTGGAATAGCTGAAACCGGCAGGCTTCATTCAAGCCGATAATGGCTTGGCATTTCATCCTTGAGAGCGACACCTGTGGCGCCCAGCTTGCGGGCTTCCACCAATAGCCATAGCGCCTTGGCGGCAGCGAAATCAGCCGTCAGCCCGCCGGGGCGGATATTGCTGATGCAGTTGCGCATGGCGTCATTACTGCCGCGCTTGGCCGCCCAGGTGATGTAAAGCCCCATGCTATCGGTCGCGGAAAGCCCGGGCCTTTCACCAATCAGCATTACTACCGCCGCCGCCTGTACCGCTTCAGCCACATCATCGCCCAAGGCAACGCGCGCCTGTTGTGCAATAATGATGGGGCCGGGGGTGAATCCAGCCTTACCAAGAGCAGGCACCAATACACTCAGCAACGCGGGCGCCTGTTGCTGTACACCGCTGGCGCAAAGCCCATCTGCGACCACCAGCGCAACGCTGCCCGGTGCTTGCGGGAGCGCGGTATTTTCTGCCAGGCGCCGGCCAAGATCAGGGCGCAGCAGAAAGCGCCTTCGTTCTTCAGCCTGGCTGGTCACGCGTTCAACCGGCAGACCAAGCGGTGCAACTTCGGCTTCAAGCCGCGCCACATCCAGGCTGGACCAAACCGCATCACGCGCGCGGGCATGCGCTTCCTGAAAATCCAGATGCGCGGCGGTGGGCAGCGCATTCCCGGCGCGGCCAAGCGCAATCCGCGCATCGGTAAAGCGGCGCAAATCGCGCCATTTGCTGGGCGTGGTCATCCAAGACCGATCAGCGCAGGCGAAAGGCGCGCGGGGATGGCATCGCTTGAACTGCCGATGCCCATGCGCGCCATCCAGGCTTCAAATTCAGGCGCTGGGCGCTTGCCAAGCGCGGCGCGTGCATAAAGCCCATCATGGAAGGAGGTGGATTGATAAGCCAGCATGACATCATCCGCGCCCGGCACGCCCATGACGTAAGTGACACCCGCTGTCGCAAGGCAAGTCAGCAGCGCATCCATGTCATCCTGATCCGCTTCCGCGTGGTTGGTGTAGCAAACATCAACCCCCATCGGCAGACCAAGCAGCTTGCCGCAGAAATGATCTTCAAGCCCGGCGCGCAGAATTTGCTTGCCGTCAAACAAATATTCCGGACCGATGAAGCCCACCACTGAATTCACCAAAAGCGGCGAAAAGCGCCGCGCCACGGCATAGGCGCGCGCTTCCAGGGTTTGCTGATCCACGCCATGATGCGCATCCGCGCTTAGCGCACTGCCCTGGCCGGTTTCAAAATACATGACATTCTGGCCAAGGCTGCCGCGTTTGAGCGATAGGGCCTGTTCATGCGCTTCCTGCAGCAGCGCCAGATCAACGCCGAAGGATCGATTGACACCTTCGGTGCCGCCGATGGATTGAAACACCAGATCAACCGGCGCGCCGAGATCCATGGCGCGCATGGTAGTGGTGACATGCGCCAGCACGCAGCTTTGTGTGGGAATGTCGTAGGCCAGACGCAGCCTTTCCAGCATATCCAGAATGCGGAGCACGGCTTCCACATTATCTGTGGCGGGATTGACGCCAATCACCGCATCGCCAGCGCCCAGCAAAAGCCCATCCAGGGTGGCGGCAGCGATGCCGCGCGGGTCATCGGTTGGGTGATTGGGTTGCAGGCGGATGGAAAGCCGCCCGGCCAGGCCGATGCTATTGCGAAAGCGCGTGATATTGACGCATTTCGCGGCGACCGAAATCAAATCCGCCGCGCGCATGATCTTTGAGACAGCCGCCACCATTTCCGGCGTCAGGCCTGGGGTAAGCGCGGCAAGGGCTACGCTATCCGCCGCATCAGAAAGCAGCCAATCGCGGAGCCCACCAATGGTCAGGCTGCGGATGGGGGAGAAAGCCAACTTGTCATGGCTGTCTTGGATCAGGCGCGTTACCTCATCCACTTCATAAGGAATGACACTTTCCGAAAGGAAATGGATGAGCGGCAGGTCAGCCAAGGCGCGTTGCGCGGCGATGCGTTCTTCAGCACTTTCCGCGGCAACGCCGGCAAGGGCATCGCCTGAACGAAAGGGCGTGGCGCGTGCCAGCAGTGTCTTCAAATCCGGGAAGACATAGCGCGTGGTGCCGATGATCTGCGCGAAAGCCATGCTTTTTCCTTTTGGGGGGCAGCCTTACCCATATACCGCGGGCCCGCGCGGGTTTCGAGCGGGAAAGCGCGCAGCCCGCCAGACATGACAGCCCTACTACAGGCGGATAGACTAAGCCCAGCTAAGGGAGATTTGGCATGCGCATTGCGGTGATGGGAACAGGCGGGGTTGGCGGTGGTTTCGGCGCGGCACTCGCCAAGGCGGGCGCGGATGTGACCTTCATCGCGCGTGGGGCGCATCTTGAAGCCATGCGCCGTGATGGCTTGCGCATTGTGGGCGGCCGTGGCGAGACGCGTCTGTTTCCCACCAAAGCGACCGATGATCCGGCCAGCATTGGTCCGGTTGATCTCGTGATGTTCTGCGTGAAGCTATGGGATGTGGAAAGCGCTGGTCAGGCGATCCGCCCCATGGTCGGGCCAGATACGGCGGTATTGCCCTTGCAGAATGGTATTGATTCCAGTGACAGGCTGATTCCCATTCTGGGCGCGAAGGCAGTCATGGGTGGTGTGGCGCAAATCAGCGCGACCATTGATGCGCCTGGCGTCATTCGCCAGACCGGCACCTTCATGCGCCTTGCCTTTGGCGAGCTTGATGGCAGCATTACGCCGCGCGGTAAGGCTTTTCTGGAATGGTGCCAGCGCGCTGGCTTTGACGCGACCTTGAGCGATCGTATCCTGACCGAGCTTTGGCTGAAATTCATTATCCTGGCGACCAATTCCGGTATGACTGCACTCACCCGCCGCCCGCTTGGTGAATTGCGTGATGACCCGGATATCGCGCCCTATTTCCAGACGGGGTTTGAGGAAGTGATTGCTCTTGCCCGTGCAAAGGGCGTTTGGCTGCCGGATGATGTGCTGGAACGCAGCATGAAATTCACCAAGGGTGCGCCGGCCAGCATGCGCGCTTCCATGGCGGTGGATTTGATTCGCGGCAACCGCATTGAATTGCCTTGGCTGTCCGGCAAGGTCGTGGCGCTGGGGCGGGAGCTTGGCGTGCCCACGCCAACCCATGCCATGATCAATGCTGCGCTGAAGCCTTATGCGATGGGCGCGCCCAAGGATTAGCCTGGGTTTTGCGCGCGCCAATGTTCCGCGATCTGCCCCATGGTAGCGGGCCAGATGCTGCCGCGCGCCATGATGCCATCAAGCATGGCATTGAAGGCGCGGATGCGATGCGGCACGCCCATCAGCCAAGGTGTCACTGGCACCACCAGAATGCGCCCGCTGCCTGATTCCTGCGCTTCCCGATCCAGCATTTCATGCGCGGTGAGGATGGCGTTGGTAAAATCCTCGGTCGGCAGATGCTGTTGGTGCAGCATGCGTTGATCCGACAAATCCTGAGATAGCGGCATGCAGATCAGCCGTCCGGCTTCGGTTTGCATATGATAGGGCATATCATCATTCGCCCAGCCGGTGGTGAAGCTGAAACCGGCTTCCGCCACTAGCCGTAGCGTGTGGCTTGATTCGGAATGCGCCGGCGAATGCCAGCCGCGCAGCGCCGTGCCAAAGCGCGCGCGCAGCAAAGCCGCCGCTTCCTGCACGGTTGCGCGTTCATGATCGAGAGGCACGCCGCTGTGATGCAGCCGCCCCATATCAAACCCGGCACAGGCAATTTCCCATTGTGCGGCTTCAAGATCATCCATCAGCACCGGATAGCGTGATGTCAATACGGCGCTGAGTAGGGCGGTGGCAGGAAGCTTGCGCGTAGCAAGGGTTTTCATCAGCCGATAAACGCCAATGCGATTACCGTAATCGCGCAGCGTATAATCCCAATAGGAAGGGTAGGGCCTTTCCATGCCGCCCGGCGCGATAAAAGGCTTGAGCGGCATATCCATCGGGAAATGGCCCATATGCACTGCGATGCAAAGCGCGATGCGCGCCCCATTCGGCCAAGTTACAGGTTTTGCCGTGGGCAGTGCGCGGAAGGGGTAGATATCATGATCCATCCCGCGCCGGCGCAGCGGATAATGCAGATAGTCTTCAGGCAAACCGTTCATGGTGTCCCCGCCGCGATCCAGGATTGGGCTTCTGCCAGGTAATGTTGCGTATACCAGGCGGCGATTTCGCGGCCTGTGGCAAACCAAACCTTGTCATGGCCTGCGACATAGCGCAGCACCTCATCCAGCGCGCCAATGCGATGTGGCTGACCGATCAGGAAGGGATGCAGCGGCATGCACATGACGGTGCCGCTTTCGGCGCCTTCTTCGTAAAGCTGATCAAACTGGGCCTTGCAAATGGCGGCGAAACGTTCCGGCGGCGTATTACGCATCACCAGCAGGGGTACGTCATTGATTTCCAGCGAATAGGGAATGCTGATCAAATGCCCAGAACGCGTCTTGATGGGGGTTGGTTGGTCATCATGCAGCATATCCAGCGTGTATTTGATGCCTTCTTCAGCCAGTAGATGCTGTGTGGTTTCATCATTTGAAATGGCGGGGGTGAGCCAACCATCCAATTCCTGCCCGCTGGCGCGCTTGATGGTTTCTCGGTTTTCGCGAATGACCGCGCGCTGCTGTTCTTCGTTCATGCCGTAGAAGTAGCGGGTGTTGTAGGTGCCGTGGCTGAACAACTCCCAGCCCAGTTCACAACAGCGTTCAATGATTTCCGGATAGTGGTCACACACCGCGACATTGAGCGAAACGCTGCCGCGCACCCCATGGCGCGCCATGACATCGGCCATGCGCCAAAAGCCTACGCGATTGCCGTAATCCCGCCAGGAATAGCCAAGTACATCCGGTTGCGGTCTGGTCCAGGGCATGCGCCGGGCGTTGGGCGGCGGCTCAAGTTCATAATGTTCGATATTGGGGGCTACCCAAAAAGCGACGCGCGCGCCATTGGGCCAAGAGATACGCGGGCGTCTTCGCCAGGGCATGAAATCGTAATGACCAGGTTCGCTCAGCATACGCGCATATCCCCCAAAAGCCGGACCACCTGCGTTTATTGTAAAGACCTTCGAAAAGGCAGGCAATTAAATCAAGTGTCAGCGGGAATTTCAACACGATCCAGGGCCGCGCACCCTTCTTGGTGAAACCGCTCAAGCAATTCCGGAAAATTAAAGATAAAGCGTTGCTCCGCCCCAGTATCATTGGCGTGGCAGAGCATAAGATGGGTTATGCCAATGCCAACATCTCTATCCCCTGGTCCGAGGGAACTGCCGGGGCCGGCATCAATGGCAATGCTTAAAACACGGGAAAAGGACCGAAACTGAAAGCTCATGGTGTGGCGAATGCCATGTCCAATGACGCGTCTTGTTGGTTCGGAAAAACGGGTTTCATCCATGCCGAGGACGATGTTGATCGGCGTATCTTCTGCCGTTCCACGGAAGCGCAGGAAAAGCAGTAGATCCTTGCCTAAGGCGTCATCTGGCAGGGGGAGGCGTAGCGTTGCTATGCCGGGTTGCGTCCAGCAGCCCCAATGCTCCAATCGATGCCAATTAAGCCCATCGCGCAGAAGATTTGGCAGGGCTAGATCAATGCTTGGTGATAAAGCCTCAGACTTACCAAGGTGAATGGGCTGCCCGAGCGATATACGAAAATAGGCTTCTTGCCGCCTGCTGGCGGAAGAATCGATCTGCAGAATACGATCCAAAAATTCTTTCGCAATCGCCTGCCAATCACGCAGTTTCACATTCCCTGAGGCTTCACGCTGCAATTCCTGCCGTTTTGCATCATCAAATATCAGCATTTCTAATTTGCAAATCAGGTCGTCAAGGTCATTATCGCGAAAATAAACTGCAGCCCGTCCACCCGCTTCTGCCAGTGAAGTGTTGCAGGCGACCAAGGGTAGGGTGCCAAACGAAAGGCTTTCTGTCACTGGTAGGCCCCAGCCCTCATAAAAACTATTGAAGATCGTGAACACGCTTTGACGATATAGGCTTTCAAGCGCGTCATCTGTCACGCTTGAGATAAGCATAATTTTTTCATTCAATGCTGGCCGAGCGCGTAAAAAATCAGCAGCCTCATCAAAGAGCCATCCAGCTTTGCCAAGACAAATCAGTGTGGGTAGTTTTGCTGGATCATATTTCTGTAGCAGCAGATCCCATGCTTTAAATAACAAGAGATGGTTTTTGCGGCTTTCAAGTGTGCCGACGAAAAGAACAAAAACACTACCGGGGGGTAGAATGTATTGCAGCGAAACGGAGTTGGTAATGGCATTTTGATCAGAAAGATGGCGCTGCATATTGCAATTTAAAGCGATAGGAAAAACAGGCAGATCGATATCCGGCCATACCTCGTTCGCGAGGTGCCGAATATCCATTGCTGACCATCTGGAATTAGTCACGGCACCATCTATCTCAAACACTAGGGTTGAGAACCACTGACTAAAGTCTTCCACCAGCCGTTGGGCGCAATGTTCCGGTGTCATCAGGGGGATGGCATCATGTATCATTGGAACGTAACGAATTGCGTATTTTTGACGCAAATGGCGAATTTTCAAAAAATAATTTTCAATCCACCAGGAAGTGCCGAGATTGACTAGGGTCACGTCATTGTCTTTTAAAATGAAATCAAATTGCTCTTCAGAAATTTGCGGCGTCTTCGCCAATTCCAGCACATTTGCAAAATCCTCTTCATTCAAATCATCACCACTTCCGGCGGCAAGATAAAGTTCAAGAAAGAACGAGTCATTTAAGGGTATCCAGGACCCTATCGTCTGATCAAAATGAATAATGTAATATTTAGCCAAATCATCGAAGGCCGTCATGGCGTAGTATATGACGTTTATCTGGACACGTTGGATTCCGGTTAGAACGCGCCATTCCCGCATATATTGAATGAGGTCAGTTATATCGAATAAAATACACTTTTGGCGCGTAACGGCCGGCGCGTGCTGTTGCGATAAAATCGTTTCAAGGATGCCAATTTCTAATTGAGCATTATCATTATGCGGGTCAAGGAGCAACGCTTGACGATACGCGACCAACGCATCTTCTTTTTGATCGAGCAACTTCAGTGCATGCCCTATCTGCAGATGAAGATCACTATCTGTGGGCGCATAGACCAGGGCTTGCTGATACGCAGCGAGCCCTTCGGCGATGGCCCCGTCCTCTTTCAGGCAGTGGCCAAGCTGGACATGAATAGGCCAATCATCGGGTGCAGACGCCAAATAGGCTGAATAGCACCGGCTGGCTTCGGCCCAGCGCCGATGATCTCTAAGCTGATCGCCCTCAGCCCGTAGTCTTAAAATGGCATCGTCAGTGGTTGCGGTGGTCATCATCGGCAACTGGGGCGCCGTGTGGAGAGTCTCATGACTTTATTTAGGAAGCTTCGAAAATTTACCGTATACGTCGGCAAGACGTGCTTGATAACGTTCTGCCGAGAATTCCTGTGCGCGCACGGGCCCCTCGATGCTGAGCCTGCCACGCAGATCTTCATCTTGGTCTAATGCGCGAATGCCATCGACCAACGCGCGTGTGTCATAGGGATTGACCTGCATGGCCGCCTCTCCGACTACCTCTGGCATTGATGCGGTATTTGAGGTCAAGACTGGCGTCCCTAAAGACATTGCCTCCAGGGCAGGAAGGCCAAAACCCTCATATAGGGATGGGAATAATACAGCCTTGGCGCCACGTATAAGGCTGACAAGAAGAGGAAAGGACGCATAATCGATTTGCAGAACACGAAATCTTCGTTCTGTTATATTTCCATTCGTGAGCAAATATCTGACATGATTATTATCCGAAATAAGTCTGAGTTCTTCTTCAGATTTCCAGGCTTTTTTGCCAACGATCACCAGAGGGTCAGTTACGCCAGAAGCCAGATAGGCTTCAATCATACGACCTACATTTTTTTTTGGTTCAATGGCACCAAAGAATAGGAAGTACTTTTTATACGTGAGCCCAAATGAGCCTTCCACGTCGCTCTTGACGTCTATCACTGGTAAATCTCGAAATTTTGCGGGAATATCGACAGCTTGGTACGTGTTAGTAATTTTGCTCTCTGAAACTCCGAATAGATTAATGATATCTTTTTTGGACGTTTCGCTGACGGTCACGATATGATCAGCACTCCGCGCCAATCGACGAATGAGGCGGAAGTAGTACCGCTTATTATCAAGCGTGGTATACGGTAAGCGTAAGGGAACAAGATCATGAAGAGTATAGATATTTTTTGATCCCCGGACCCGCAGGGCCAGAGGATATGTCCAATGCATTATGTCTGGTGGCTGCCGGAAATATACATTTAGAAGTCCGCCAAAAAACCGCCAATAGTGACGTTGTTTTTCAAAAAGTCCTTGAATATTCCAAATATTATCGAAATGTGGCAGGCGGTTCCGGAAAGTTTCCCGGATGACACGATCTGTTATCGGAACTTCAGTCGCTATTTCACCAAAGGGAAGGGACATAGCACGCATTGCCGCTGTTACCCAACCCATAGGCAGTGAGGGCGTACCCACCCTGGGATCAAAGAAAGCAATTTCGCGAATTAGGGGTTGGAAACTGATAGTTGATGTCGTTGTGCCATATAAAACGCCGACCGCTGCCCCCAAATCACGGAGCGCAAATGATAGATTCCGAGCGTAGGTGGCCACGCCGGTCCCTTGTTCAAGCGACAGGTTGTAGCCATCGATATAGATGCGTGGTCTTTGCACGCGGAAACCTCAAATAATCCACAAAGGTAATCATAAAAATATTGATAATGTCAATAGATGAAAAAAGTACAACAGCGATTTGTCATAATAGCGATCGCATTTTAAGCAGGCCTAAGGAGGCTTTGAGCATGGTAGCTTCTGTTTGGCTGGCCTCCGCGGTGTTGATAGATTTTAGCATGCCCTCGGTATAGGCGCTGATGGGTGTATGCCCATTCATATCGTGCCCCTTGTTGCGTATCTGCTGTTGTGACCCTCAGGATAATCTTCAAATTGTCCGGCGTCAGCGCCTATGGGACCAAATTGGCAATTTGAGTAACGGAGGATTTCTGGCTCATTAGCTAAGCAGTGTTGACGCGCCGTTAGCGGGCCTCTGCCTGCTTAGAGCCTCCTTCGAGGAAAAGCGGACCTGCGGAACTCTGCCGATAATCTAGCAGTGCCCTGGTTCCAGCAGGCTGCCCGATGAGTTGGATGCACATTGCTTTGCGCACTGTGCCCGACATAACGATCAGTCCCCAACTCTAAAAATTTACGCGAATTTGGCTGGGGCATTCTGCCCCCAACACATGCAGGGGTGTTTTTTCCGGCCCGCGGTGGGCCTACCCCCCCCCTCCTGGAATCGGCGCCCCTCCGCTGATGCGTTCGATTTCGGCTGCAAGCTTTTCGACCGCCACGAATGCCTCTTGCTCAAAGTCATGCTGCTGGTAGCACCATTGCGGGGGGGGGGCAGTCACCCTCATGCGAATTTTCCGTGCTATACTGAACCTCCGCATCAACGCCTCTGTAGTGCGCCGAAAGTCATGCCCCGACCAGCCTGACATGCCAGTAAGCACCGTCCAAGCCCACGGATAGACGTCAGTAGAGGCGTGGGTTCAGATGATAGTCTTCAGATATTTTTCATACGTATCAAAAATTGGGAAGAAAGGTATGGCGGATGGGGTGGGATTCGAACCCACGATACGCTTTTGACGTATACGCACTTTCCAGGCGCGCGCCTTCGACCGCTCGGCCACCCATCCACGGGCGGCACTCCTTAAGCCCTGAAGTCGGGCGGGGCAACCCTCAAGCCGTGGTTTTGGTGCATCAAAGCGCATCGGCCGAATTTCAGCCGCGAAAAAGCCCTTGCCGTCCGTAGGGTCGTGTCCTCCCGCCCCAAGAAGGTCTCAGCCAATTCAGCTGCGCTGCCTAATGCTGGGCTGGAATCGGGCGCGGCCACTGCCGCGCCAACCCTGATCTGTGGGCCAAGCGCTCAGGCTTAGTCTATCCGGCGCATGCCTTTCGCAAAGCGTTGCGCGTTTTCAACATAATGGGCTGCGGATGCCAAAAGCTTCGCCCCTACCTCGGCATCCAGTGTGCGGATGACCTTGGCCGGCGCCCCCATCACCAGGGAGCGTTCAGGGATTTCCTTCCCCTCCGTCACCAGGGCACCAGCGCCAATGATGCTGCCCGCACCGATACGCGCACCATTCATCACTGTCGCCCCCATGCCAATCAGGCTGCCATCGCCAATGGTGCAACCATGCAGAATGGCGTGATGCCCCACGGTCACATCCCGGCCGACAGTCAGCGGAAAACCCGCATCGGAATGCAGTATTGCGCCTTCCTGGATATTGCTGCGCGCACCAATGCGGATGGGTTCATTATCGCCGCGAATAACCGCGCCAAACCATATCCCCACATCTTCATCCAAGATCACGTGGCCAACAACATGCGCATCAGGGGCAACCCAAAAGCGGCCAGCTATGGGCGTTTGTGGAACCAAATCATCAAGGGCGTAGATCGGCATGATATTTTCCTCCGTATTTTGGATAGTCATTTGTCAAGATGCGTCACTTCAGCCTGGGCGTGAATCTGTCTTGCGTAGTGGCTTAAGTCTTTGCGGCGCGGATTGGTCCCAGAATTTCTTCATTATGCTGTCCGGGGCTAGCCAAATCATGGCGCATCGGCAGGCGTTCTGCGCCAAATTGCATCGGCAGTGCGGGCACCTTGGCCTTGCGCCCATCCGTGAGCGTCACTTCGTGAAAGCCACCGCTGGCGGTCAGATGCGCGTCTTCAAACAAGTCCCAAGGCTTGGCGATGCGTGAATAAGGCAATCCTGCGCGGGCACACATTTCCTCAAGCGCCGCGGCGGAATGCTGCTTCAGCAGGGATTGTACCAGCGGGATTAGGGTTTCGCGGCGTTTCGCGCGTTCGGTATTGCTGCAATAATCTGGATTGTTCAGCACTTCCGCATTCAATTCGCGCGTGAAAATCTCCCATTGGCGTTCAGTCACAACACCAATGAAAATCTGTTCGCCATCTGCGGTATCGAAAACATCGTAAACACCCCAGGCGCGCCGGCCGGCCGGCATGGGGTCTGGCGCTTTATTGGTGATGGCTTGTTGCAGCATGGCTGTTGAAACCAGAAACGCTGCATTTTCGAAAAGCCCAGCCTGCAATTGCTGCCCGCGCCCTGTTGCATCACGCTGGCGCAGCGCGGCGAGGATGGAAATGGCGCCAAACATGCCGCCCATCATGTCATTCACCGGTGCGCCGGCGCGCAAGGGGCGCCCTGGCGGGCCGGTCATGTATGCAAGCCCTGATTGCATCTGCACCACCTCATCCAAGGCGGTGCGATTCTCATAGGGGCCCGGCAGATAGCCCTTCAGAGAACAATAGATCAGCCGCGGATTACGCGCCGAAAGCGCTTCATAGCCCAAACCTTTAGCGGCCAGGCCACCGGGGCGAAAATTCTCAACCACCACATCGGCGGTATCAATCAGTTGCCGCAGCAATTCCAGATCAGCTGCATCATCCGTATCTATCGTTATACTTTTCTTGTTGCGGCTGAAGGCTGGAAAGAAGCCCGTCCCAGAAGCCACCAAATAGCGGGTGCGGTCGCCCTTGCCGGGTGGTTCTACCTTGATCACTTCGGCGCCAAGATCGGCCAGAACCAGGCCACAGGTTGGCCCCATGACCATGTGTGAAAATTCAACAACGCGAATGCCGGCAAGCGGAAGCGGGTTCATGGTGGCGCCTTGTGGGCAGATTGAAGGTTCGGCAGCGCTCGCCCAAAAGCGCGGCCGGGGGAAGCTTATGCGATTTTCAAAGGACGTAAAATCGGCCCACCGCATCACCTTGGGTGATACTGTGATGTGCTTTGCCTTTGGGGCGTTATCTTCTAGGAAGATGGCATGGAAAGCCTGATCTACACCTTATTGCGCGCCGCTGATTGGCGCATGGCCGAAAGCCTTGGCGCCTATCACGGCAGCGCGGATGACCTGCGCGATGGCTACCTGCATTTTTCAACCGCCGCGCAGCTACGCGCCAGCGCCGCCAAACACCGTGCCGGTATCGCAGATTTATTGATGGTTGAGGTGGTATCTGCCGCGCTGGGAGAGACGTTGAAATGGGAACCCGCCAGCGGAGGTTCCCGGCTTGGCCTGTTTCCGCATCTATATGCGGCGTTGCCTGTTTCGGCCGCGCGCCGCGTGGTGCCTCTACCTTTAGGGGAAGATGGCTTCCATCAATTTCCGCCGGAAATTCCTTAAAACCGCGCTTTCAGCTTCCGGTCTGGCGCGCGGCTTTTTCGCTCATCAGGCAAGCGAAGACCACAATCACTGCCCCCGCCAGCGTCCAGCCACCAGGCCAAAGCTGCCAAATCGCCGCATCCAATATCAGGGCGAAGACCAGGGCGGAAAATTCAAGCGGCGCCAGGCGTGCTGCGCGATCAATGCTGAAGGCCAGCGCCAGCGCCAAGGTGGCGCCACCAGCGAAAAGCCCATTGGCAATCAAGCCAATCCAATCCCAGGCATCGGGCTGGACCCATTCGGCCCATGCGAAAGGTATTATGGCCAGGAAAAGCGGGCCTGAAGACCAGAAAATCAGCCGCGCCGCGCCTTGTTCCGCGCGCAGCAGACGGCTGATGGTGAGAAACCCCGCATAGGTTAGGGTCCCAAGAAAAGCCCAGGCATAGGCGCCCCAGGGGCCGGTGGCCGAAAGCTTCGGCGCCATGGCAACAGCAACGCCCAGAAAACCAACGGCGGACCACAACCACACCGCGCGGCCATTCTTTTCCTGCAGCACCAGCGCGGCCAATAGCAGCGTGAAGAACGGTGCCGTGAAATAAACCAAATACCCATCGGCCAACGGAATTTCACGAAAGGCCAGAAAGAAGCCATAGGCCGAACCCGCCATGCACAGGGCGCGCAGCAAATGCAGCATGGGGTGTTTGGTGGAGATCGGCCCGCCCGCGCCAGGGCGTAAAAGGCGCAGAAGCCAAAGCAGCGCCAGCAGCGTGCCATAGCGTATCAGCAGAACCTGATCCGCGCCATAACGGCCCGCCAATAGTTTTGAATTGGCATCAAGCAGCGCAAAAAGCACCATGGCCCCCACCAGCAGTAGCGGCCCCTTAAAGCTTGTCATGACATCCCGGACTGGCGTTGCGCCGAAAGCATCTCGGCTACAGGCTTCTCGCCCTGGTATCAGGGGCCGTCAAGCAGGCCCCGCGCCTTTATGCCCAAGGGCCAAAGAGCGCCATGATATCGGCAAGATGGGTACCACCGAGGAGAATGACATCATCGCCCGCACCACCATCAATCATGGCACCGAAGGCATCATCCAGCAGCGTGTCACGTCGTGCATTGCCCATAATTGCATCCTGGCCCTGCCGGGCTGAGTTGATAGTATCCCTCAATTACCCCAGGCGCCCGCCCCCTGCGCTTTGGGCTTTCACCGCGCCTCAGTCCAGGGCAGAAGGGGGTCCATGACCCCTGCAATCGCCTCTGCCCTCATGCCGCTCATGCGCGG
>CAIMVB010000347.1 GCA_903844785.1 uncultured Rhodospirillales bacterium
ACCTCGCGCGCGGTTGCAATCAGGGTTTGCATCAAGCCAGGTGAGACGCGCTGCGGTGTTGCTTCATCACTGATGAAGCCAGGTTCTTCGCGCAGCGCCTCTGCGCGCCCGCCGGTTTCGGTGCAGGCCGTGGCAATCAGCAATTCCAACGGCACGCCATAAGCGGCGGCGCAGGTTTCAAAAGCGGCACGAAAATCACGCCAGCAGCGCATCGCGGTTTCGGGCTTGCCTGGGCTGCGTGGCGGGGCAACGAAACCTTCCACGCGCAAGCCTTCCGGTGAGAGGCGCCAGCGCCGCGCCCCCTGCCCCACCGGCGGCGCGCTGCCAGCCATCAGGCGCTGGACATAGGGGCCGAGCGCGGCGCGCCATTCCATGGCACCACCAAGCCCGGCTTCGGGTATTGCCGCACCAGCCAAGGGATGCGGCGCGGCTTCGGGGAAAAGCGCGCTCCAGCTTTGCCGCCCGACAATGCCATCGGCGGCAAAGCCCGGATGGCGCGCCTGCATGCGGCGCTGAAAATCCACAACAGCGCGATGCGTGGCGGGGCCAAAAATCCCATCGGCAGCGCCGGCCAGCGTGCCGGCGCGGATCAAGGCCTGCTGCACGGCGCGCACATCATCACCGCGTTGCAGCGGCAGGCGGAAGGAGAGTTCGCGGGCAATCGCCATGACTGAACCTCCTGATTTCAACGATGACAATCGGTGATGCGCTGTGCACGCAGCGCGGCATCATCAGCCAAGCGCTTGAGCGCCTGATCAGCGGGGTTGAGCGCCAAGCCGCGCCGCGCTTCGGCCAATGCCTCGCGCGCCGCAGCGCAGCGCGCAGCTTCGGTCCCGGCGCTGGGCCGTGCCGCAGCAAGTGCCGCGCGCCCACGCAACAGCGCGCCTTCAGCATCGGCCAGCGGCGCGGCTTCCGTGATAAGTTCACGCGCCGTAGGCGCCGCCATGGCGGGGGGCAGGTTTTCAATGGCGCAAAGCCTGGCCTGGGCGCGGAGCCTTCGCGCCGGCAGCAACACCTCCCCCGCCGCTTGTTCCGCCGCCTGGGCAGCGCTGGCGGCGCAGGCGAGCAAGCCCACCTCCCGCGCGCTGGCGCCTGGGCAGGCGGCGCCAGGTGCGCGTTCTGCGAAAGCGAGCCCAAGGCAGGCTTCAGCGCGCATCAGATGCAGGCGCTGGCAGGGCTCAGCCTTACCCGGCGCGCATTCCGCCACCACGGGTTCAGCGGCAATCGCGGCAAGCTCCCCCGCCGCATGGCGCTTTTGCCAGCGTTCAAGCTGCGCGATGGGCGCATCAATCACGCTGCACGCCGCAAGGGCGAATAGTATCAAGGTGATTGGGCGGATCATGGTGTCACCTCCGCCATCAAGGCTACCGGGTCAATCTTTCTATCGCGCAAATGCCCGGTCAGCATGACCAAGGCTTCAAAAGCCGCGCGCGCTTCGGGCTGGTCAGCGCCTGCCTTGCCGGCGGCCTCCATCAGGCGGTTCACCTGTTCTGGGCTCGGCAGCAGGCCCGCTTGCGGCGCCAGCGGTGCAAGGGCGGCGGCGATTTTCTCGGCTGAGGCATCACGCGCCGCAAGTTCCGCAAGCAAGGCCGCGCGATATTCGGCAAGCCCCGCTTCAAGCTCTGCCAGGCCGCCCGGAAAGCGCTTGGCATCGGCGCCATATTCGGCCCAAAGCCGGCTAGCCGCATCATCTCGGCCAATCAGCGCCAGCAGATCAGCGAAAAATCCCGGGCGCGCTTTTATATCCTGAAAGGCGCGGGCGAAGATCGGGCAGGCTTCCAGGCGAAGCTCCGCCGAGCTTGGCGTGATCAGCCCAGCATCGAAAAGCTGCGGCGCGAAGGGCGCGGCCAACACGCGCGCGCGCCAGCGCTGATATTCCGCCGCGCCAAAATGCCAGCCAAGGCCGATCACGGTGGCCACTGCGCCAATCGGCCCCAGCGCCGTGCCGGCCGGCAATAGGGAAGCTGCGGCGCGGACAAGGGGCGCCAAGGGCTGAGCGCCGATCAGCCCGGCCAGGGCATCGCTGGCCTCAGTCAGCCTATCCTCAGCGCCCGGCCCGGCCTTGGCGCCTTCCAGGGCCGCGGCGGCGCGGCGCGCGCGGGCAAGCGCCGCTTGCGTGCCTTCTGGGATCACCCCTTTCGGTAAAAGCGGGCCGAATTCATCCAAAACCAAGCCGGCGACTTCGATGTGACGCGCAAGGCCCCCCTTGGTGGCTGCGATTGAGGCAGGCATGGCGGCATCCCGCGCGGCGCTTGCGGCTTTTTGGCGGAGCGCTTCAGCCTCGGCAGCCAAGGCGCCGCTCGCGCGTTCACGTTCGGCCAATTGTTCGGTGGCGCGGCGGGCCATTTGCGCATCGCCCCCGGTGCTGCGGGTGCCGAAATAGAAGCCAAAAACGCCAGTGACGATGCCATTCACGTAGCCAGCAATGGCATCGGTCAGGCCAAGCGTTTTGGAAAACAGCAGAAGCGGCAGGCCGATCACGCCGACAATCAGGGCGAGCAAGGCGCGCACCGTGCCTTCCGGCAGGGCAAGCGGCAGGTCCCTGAGCCCGGCGAGCCTTTCAGGACCAATAGCGGGATTGGCGACCAGCGCGAAACTGCGCGCCGCGAGCCACCACAGGAAGGCGGCAAAGCCAATGCCGACAAGGAATATCATCACACCTATCAGGGCCGGCAGCCCAGTGGCGCCGGGGGCGGCGAAGGCAGCAAAAAGCGCCTCCGGCCCCGGCAGGCCCAAGGCCAAAGCGGCACCCAGCACGGCGGAAAGCGCTGCGCCAGTCAGTAGAATACGCAACGGCAGCCGAATGATTTGCAGTAATTCCAGAGAGATATCGCGCCTCTCGGCGGCGCCTGCCATGTTTTCTTCTGGGATGCTGGGGGCGGAAGGGGGCATGGGCGGACCTCGGCTTGGCCCAGTTTTTTGGTATATTTTTCCTATTTTGTCAAGGATTTTTTTCTTTGTGACCCAAAGGCATACTCATGCCTTCAGCACCGCCTCCGCAAGCCGCGCCGCATTCAGCGCTGCCCCCAAGCGCACATCATCACCCACCGCCCATAGCGAAAGCCCCTGTGGCAGGGTCGCATCGCGCCGGATGCGTGAGACATAAACCATGTCTTCGCCCACAATCTCGGCCGGGCTCGCATAGCCGCCATCATCGCGCCGATCGAGCAGACTCAAGCCCGGCGCCTTGCGCAGCACCTCACGCGCATCGCGTTCACTGATGGGGCGATCAAAAGCGATATTCAGCGCCATGCCTAGGCCAAGCATCACTGGCACACGCACGCAGCTTGCACTCACCTGGATATCGGGATCGAGCAGCTTGCGGATTTCAGCCGCCATCGCCCATTCCTCCCGCGTCGCACCATCGGCCATGAAGCGATCAATATGCGGGATCACGTTGAAGGCGATCTGCTTCGTGAAATACTGCGCTTCCGGATTGTCATTCACGTAAATTCCGCGGGTTTGGGACCAGAGTTCATCCATCCCCTCCTTCCCCGCGCCAGAGGCCGGCTGATAGGTCGCGACTACCACGCGCCTGACGCCGGCGGCTTCATGGAGTGGCTTCAGTACCATGGCTAGCATCAGGCTGGCCGGCAGCGGGCAGGCGATGATCCGCCTTTTGGCAGCGCGCGCCAAAGCTTTGTCATTCACGCCAGCCGCCACCAGGGGCACATCAGCTTCCAGGTGAAACTGGCCGGAAAGGTCAATCACCATGGCGCCCGCCGCCGCGGCGCGCGGGACTTCCACCGCGGCCAGCTTGGCATCACAGGCGAAAATAGCGAGGTCCGTGCCAGTGAAATCAAATCGCGCCACGTCGCGCGTCTTCAGCACGGCTTTTTCACCCCAGGAAATTTCCGCCCCAGCCGCGCGACCCGGGGCAAGCGCCACCATATCCGCCCCGGCCAGGCTGGTTTCCGCCAGGCAACGCAGGATTTCGCGCCCAACAAGAGACGGCGCGCCAATAACAGCGATGCGGTGAGCCATGGATCATTCCTTCAAACTTGGCGCCCATTTAGCTGCAATTGCGCCCGTGGGACAGAAGCGGCGGAGGGGTACTGGGGCGGGTGGGCTGCCAATCCTGGCGCCCACCCTGGCCGGCCTCGCCATAACGGCCCTATTCTAGGCAGATGAAAGCCCCAAAATGCGCGCTGCGTGAGGCGCTGAGGGCCTTGCGAGTTTGCCAAAGGCAACCATTTGCGCCATGCCGGATTTCTGCCGCACTTATCGCGATAATGCGAGGTGCAGCCCTTTCATCTTTCGGGAGCCTTGATTGATGCGTCGCCTTATCCTTTCTGCCGCCCTGCTGGCGGGTTTTTCGATCACAGCCCCGGCCTTCGCCCAGGATGCGGATGCCGGCCAGCGCGTGTTCAACCAGTGCCGCGCCTGCCACACCGTTGATAAGGGTGGGCGCAATGGCGTTGGCCCCAATCTTTGGGGCGTGGTGGGCCGCAAGGCAGCTTCCATTGAAGGCTTCCGCTATTCTGCGAATATGCGGAGCCTCGCCGAAGGTGGCCTCACCTGGAATGAAGAACGCCTGACCGCTTACCTGACCAATCCGAAGTCTGTGGTGCCGCAGGGTTCCATGTCCTTCGCCGGCCTGCGTAATGAACAGCAGTTGAAGGACTTGCTCGCCTATCTCGGCAAGCAAAAGGATTGAAGCCGGGCGCTGGAAAGCGCTGGCCACAAAGCTGCGCCGCCGGGGCCTTCCCGGCGGCGTTTTTGTTTATTTGGCGATGATCCGCGCATTGCCAACAATGGCGCGCATGCGGTCATTCGCCGTCGCCCCGCCTTCCACGGCGGCAATGGCACGCGCTTCGGCGGCACGCACGGCGGCGAGTTTTTCCAGCACCGCTTCCGCCTGATCCTGCGGCACCACCACCACGCCATCGGCATCGCCCACAATGATATCGCCCGGGCGGACATACTGCCCGCCAAGCGTCACCGGCGCGCCGACCACCGCCGGACCATTGGCCGCGGGCGAGGCTGGCATGATGCCGGCGGCGAAAAGCGGCAGGCGGGACGCGATGATGCCCGCGCGGTCGCGCGCCAGACCATCGGTCACGAAGGCTGCGACACCCTTATTTTGCATCATGCCCGCAACCAGATCGCCGATCACGGCGGTGGCGGTATAGGCGTCATTGGCAACCACAATCACATCGCCCGCTTCCGCTTCCAAAAGCGCGCCATAGACGCCAACCACATCGGCGGGATAGGCAAGCGCGGTCAAAGCCGGGCCTACAAATACCGCGTTATCCGGGTCCATCGGCTTGATGCGGTAATCCAGCGCGCCGCGCCCTTCCATGGCATCGGCCAGATGCGATGTTTGCGCGCCGCGAAAGGCTTCAATCAGCGCCTTAGAGGGTCGGCGATGGCCACGATGAATGGTGAGCAGCGGGGGATTGTCGAGCATGGGGCGCCTCCTTGGGATTTCAGCCATGCTTGCCCGTCATGCGGGGCGCGTAAAGCCTTATGCGGCGCTGATAAGTTCCAACGCGTGTTCGGCGATCATCGCTTCCTCATCGGTGTGTCGGATCAGCACGCGCACGGGATCCCCCGCGCGGCCAATTTCAGGGCGATTGGCGGCATTGGCATCAGGGGCCAGATTGATCCCAAGAAAGCCAAGCCCCGCGCAAATGCGCGCGCGCAGCCTATGGGCGTTTTCGCCAATGCCTGCGGTGAATACCAGCGCATCAATGCCGCCAATGGAAGCGGCAAGCGCGCCAATTTCGCGGCGCACGCGAAAGGCGAAATGATCCAAAGCGGCTTCGGCGGCCTCGGTCCCCGCGGCTTCAATTTCGCGCACATCCTGCGATATGCCGGACATGCCCTTAAGGCCGCTATCGTGATAGAGAAGATGCGCGATTTCGGCTGAATTCATCTTCAAACTATCCAGCATATGCAGCACCACGCCGGGATCTAGCTGACCGCTGCGCGTGCCCATGGGCACGCCATCCAGCGCGGTAAATCCCATGGTGGTGGCGCGGCTTTGCCCGCCTTCAATGGCGCAAAGCGACGCGCCATTTCCAAGATGCGCGACAATCAACCGCGCCTTACCTAGCGCTGCGTCCTCGGCGGCCAGGCGGCGGGCGATATATTCGTAAGACAGGCCATGAAAGCCGTAGCGCAGGATGCCCTGTTCATAGAAGCGCGGCGGCAGCGCAAAACTGGCAGCCGCATGGCTTTGCGTGCGGTGAAAGGCCGTATCGAAGCAGGCGATCTGTGCCACACCCGGAAAATGCCGCGCGGCGGCTTCAATCCCCGCGAGATTATGCGGCTGATGCAAGGGCGCGAGCGGCAATAGGGCACGGAGCTGTGCCATGATCGCAGGCGTGATCAGTACAGGCGAGCTGAGATCCCGCCCGCCATGTACCACGCGATGGCCAATGGCGCGAATGGTCGCGCCATCAATCAAGGGTTTCAGTGCTTGCAGGATCACCCCAAGCGCGCCTTGATGGTCCTTGGGTGCCTCGGCTTCGGTAAAGCTGCGTTCGGCCAGTTTTGCGCCCAGTGCGTCACGCAGCGTGAAGCGCGGCGCGGCGCCAATGCCTTCCATCTGGCCATCATGGCGCTGCGCCAAGCCTTGGCCCGTTAAGGCAAAGACTGCGAATTTCAGCGAAGATGAACCGGCATTCAGCACCAAAAACGCATCTGTCTTGGCTTGAGGCGACATGGTCATGCTTGTCTCCACACTTCGTGGCTTGGGTAATGGCTTGGCCGCCGCCAGGGTTTCAGCAGGGGGCAAAGCGGATGCGCTCAATGCGCGCATCAAGCCGCGCATTCGTATCATCCACATCCGTACCGATCATGATTTCAAGCACTGGCGGCACTGCCGAGCCTTTGAAGGCATCACGCCAATCTTTTCTGACGTCAATTTTCTCCTCGAACCACTGGCTTGTGGGGGTGCTCGCGGGACGCATTACAAAAACCTGGCCAAGCCCAACCATATAAGGGCTGGAAAAGGGGCGCGCTTCCTGCCCGGTTCCGCCCCAGGTGTAGGAGATCATGCTGCGCGGCAGGCGATGATCCCCCGCCATTGCTTGCGCCAAGGCATGTTTGGCCCTTTGCATGATGCCAGCTTCGGGCGGCCAACCATCAAAGCCGATTGTAATGGCAATCGCGCGGTCATCACCGCCCTTGCGATCTAAGGGCGTGGCCGGTGGGCCGTGATCCACCCGCCAGCGCCAAAAAAGACAGGCATCGGCCTGGGTGACGGAGCGCCAAACGAAACTCCCCTGCCCCACCCCGGTGATGCGCAAGCCGCCATCCGGCAGCGCTTCGAATTGCGCCGGTTTGATTCCGGGCCAGCCACCCTTTTGCCAGCCCGCAGCGCGCAAAGGGTCAGGTGTGGGCAAACGCTCTGCCGGCGCGCCCAGCAAGGGCGCGAGGATCAGAACCAGCAAAGCGTGGGCAAAAGGCGGCATGCGTGCGCATATGGGGAAGGCCTGGCCGCAGGTAAATCCCGGTGGGGCTTCGGCTTCAGCCTGCCGTGACGCTTCGCGCCCGTGCCACCACACGATCCGTAAAGGCGCCCGCGCTTCCCAGGTAATTCGCCGGGCTGGTCATGGCCTCCACCTGCGCCGCATCCAGCCGCGCCGCAATGGCCGGGATGCGTGATAGCGCCGCGGCAAGCGAAATGCCTTCCGCCCGCACCGTATCGCAGGCGTCATTTACCATGTGATGCGCTTCCGCGCGGCCCAACACGGGGGCCAGGCCCATCATTACCGCTTCGCCCATGATCATGCCGCCGGTGGCTTCCAGATTGGCACGCATGCGCGCCGCATCCACTTGCAGGCCTTCGGCCAGAAAACGCGCCTGCGCCACTGCGCCATGGGTCAGCAAAAAGGCTTGCGGCAAAGCCAGCGCCTCTGCCTGCCAGGGGCCAGTGCCGCGTTCCAGATCATGCGCCATTGCCGAGAGCATTTGCGGCACCAGCGCATGCACCCCGCGCGACTGCGCCAGGATGTATTCGCAAGCGATCGGGTTGCGCTTTTGCGGCATGGTGGAAGACCCGCCGCGCTTTGGCACATGCGGTTCCGCCACTTCAGCCAATTCCGTTTGCATCAGCAGCATCACATCCGTGCCGATCTTGGAGAGGTTGCCGCAGAGCACGCCAAGCCAGCAGGCCACTTCCGCCACACCATCACGCGCCACATGCCAAGGGATATCGGCTTCGATCAGGCCAAGTTCGCGGGCCAATTCGCGCGCTACCGGTAAGCCCTGATCGCCAAGGGATGCCAGCGTGCCGGAAGCCCCGCCAAAGCCAAGCCGCAACACGCGGGGGCGGAGCTGTTCCAGCCGTTCCAGCGCCGTGATCAGCGGGTTCAGCCAGACCGCGACCTTATAGCCGAAGGTCACAGGCAGCGCGTGCTGCAAATGGGTGCGCCCGGCCATCACGGTATCGCGCTGTTTTTCGGCCATGGCCGCGAAGCCTGTAATGGTCGCGCTCAAATCCGCTTCAATCAGCGCAAGCCCATCGCGGATTTGCAGTACCAGCGCGCTATCCATGATGTCTTGCGTGGTGGCCCCCCAATGGGTCCAGCGCCCGGCATCTTCGCCGGCAAGGCGATTGAGTTGCGCGACCAGCCCAACTACCGGGTAGCCCGTATTGCGCGTGGCAGCGGCCAGCGCAGCACGGTCCAAGCCCTCGGCCCGCGCGACGCGGGTGATGGTGGCGGCGGCGTCTTCCGGGATGATGCCAAGCCGCGCCTGCGCCCGGGCAAGCGCCGCTTCCACATCCAGCATCTTTTGCAGATAGGCGTCTTCGCCAAAGGCGACGCGCATGGCATCCGTGCCATAAAGCGCGCCGAGCACCGGGCTATCGGCTGGGTTCACGGGCATGACATTCTTCCCTTTGCCCGACCGTAATCGCGGCGCACCACCGCGCGCCGGGCTGTTTGTTTTTTTTCGGCTAAAATCAGGCGGCTTCAGGCGCCGGCGCGGGCTTGGCGGGCGCCACCACTTCAGCGCCGCTTTCATTCAAATCCGGCGTGATGGTCTGGGCTTCGCCGCGATATTCCGGCTGATCGCCACCTTCCGTGCCATCAGAGCCTTCCTGCCCTTCCGGACCCTGCCCATCCTGCGGCTGATAACGACGCTGCTGGTATTGCTGATGCTGCATCGCGGCCTGGTTCATGGCGTTCAGGATGCGGAAGTAATGCTCCGCATGCTGGAAATAGCCTTCCGCCATCACGCGATCGCCCCCGCTGGTCGCATCGCGGCCAAGCTGTAGGTATTTTTCGAAAAGCTGTTGCGCCGTGCCGCGCAGCCGCAAATCCGGACCGTTCGAGTCAAAAACATGGTTACGGTTCAGCGGCTGGCCGCCGCCCTGGCTACCACCCCCGCCACTATGACGGAATTGACCGCCCCCACCATGACGATGACCGCCCCGGCCGCGCATGCGCTTCATGTTCATCTGTATCGCGTTTCGCTATTCCGCCTTCGGCAATTTCGGGCGCAAAGGGCCTCGACCCTAATTTACGTCCTGAAATCCGAATCTGTTACATCCAAACGGTGCCGAAAGGGCTGTATCAATAAACTGCCTTTCGGGATCAGGGAGGGGAATCGAACTTCCGCCCTCACCGCCTCATCCTTCTAGCCCTTATGCCCCGCCGCGCCAAGGGTAAAATCACTCACCGCGCAGCACCAAGGCGCGTGGCACCCCACCAAGATCGGCGCGGCAGGCCTCGGGCGTGAGGCCCGCCGCCCGGGCGAGCGCTTCCACCGCCGCCTGTTGGCCCTGGCCCAATTCCAGCACCGCAACCCCGCGGGGCGCCAGCAACCGGGGTAGTTCAGCGACGATGTGCCGATAGGCGCCAAGCCCATCCGCCCCGCCATCCAGCGCTGAGGCGGGTTCATGCCGCGCCACTTCGGGCATCAGCCCGGCGATGGCAGCGCTTTCAATATAGGGCGGGTTACTCAGAATCAGATCAAACCGGCCGGAGAGCGCCGCCGCCCAATCCCCGGCCAGGAAGCTGGCCCGATTGGCTAGGCCAAGCCTGCCCGCATTGCGCGCGGCAAGGGCCGCAGCATCGGCGCGGCAATCCACCCCAACGCCATGCGCGGCCTTGTATTCACTAAGCACAGCCAGCAGAAGCGCGCCCGTCCCGGTGCCAAGATCAAGCACGCGCAGCGCCGCCCCCTTATCCGGGCAGGCTTCCAGCGCCGCTTCAATGAGGCTTTCGGAATCCGCGCGGGGGATCAGCGTGGCGGGTGAGACTTCCAATTCCAGCGTCCAGAAGCCAACGTGCCCCAGCAGATAGGCGAAGGGTTCATGCGCGACGCGGCGCGCAAGCAGGCCTGCGAATTGCGCGGCCTTATCCGCCGGCACGGGCGCGCGGGGATCGCGCAGCAAGGCTTCCTCGGATGTGTTCAGCACATGCGCTAGCAGCCGGCGCGCTTCCAGGCGCGGCGCTTCAATCGCCGCACCGCGCAGCCTTTGCCCAGCCTGACAGAGAAAAAAGCCGATGCTGCCCGCAGGATCGGCGCAGAGCGGCTCAATCACGCCGCTTCTGCCGCCAGCCGCGCTGCCTGGTCTTCGGCAATCAGCGCGCCAAAAATATCGTCGAAATCACCCAGCATCACGCGATCAATCTTGTGCAGCGTGAGCCCGATGCGGTGATCCGTCACGCGGCCTTGCGGGAAATTATAGGTGCGGATGCGTTCCGAACGATCCCCGGTACCAACCTGGCTTTTGCGATCCGCCGCGCGGGCCTGATCAGCCGCATTGCGTTGCTGTTCATAAAGCCTGGCACGCAATATCTTCATGGCCTTAGCGCGGTTCTTGTGCTGGCTTTTTTCTTCCTGCATCGCCACCACAAGGCCGCTTGGCATATGGGTGATGCGCACCGCGCTATCGGTTTTGTTCACATGCTGCCCACCCGCGCCCGAAGCGCGGTAGGTATCAATGCGCAAATCCTTGTCTTCGATCTGCACATCCACATCTTCCGCTTCCGGCAGCACGGCGACGGTGATGGTGGAGGTATGAATGCGCCCCTGCGTTTCGGTGGTTGGCACGCGTTGGACGCGATGCACACCGCTTTCGTATTTGAAGCGCGCAAACACCCCGCGACCGGCGATTTCCGCCGTGGCACCCTTGATGCCGCCCAATTCATTTTCGTCGTAATCCAGCACTTCAAAACGCCAGCCGCGCCCTTCGGCATAGCGCTGATAGGCGCGGAATAATTCAGCGGCGAAAAGCCCAGCCTCATCACCGCCGGCGGCGGGGCGGATTTCCAGAATGGCGCTGCGTTCATCCGCCGCATCGCGCGGCAGCAGCATGATGCGGATTTCATGCTCAAGCGCGGGCACACGTTCCTTCTGCGTCAGCCATTCGGCTTCGGCCAATTCGCGCATTTCGGGGTCTGCCAGCATGGCCTCAGCCTCATCGCGCGCGCGTTCGGCCGTGCGGTATTCAGCGTATTTTTCAACGAGTGGTTCAAGCTCCGCCAATTCCTTGGACAGCGCGCCAATATCCGCGCCCGGCGCGGTGGAGAGCATATGGCGCAGCTCCTCCGCACGCGACAGCAAGCGATCAAGGCGTGATGGCAGGCTCATTTGAGGCGGGCGGGGATATCCGCGAGTGCCACGCTTTCCTGCGTGCCGGCATCAAGATCACGCAGTTGTGCAACGCCAGAGGCAATCTCCGCCTCACCCAAAATCACGGCAGCGCGAGCATTGATGCGATTGGCGCGTTCCATCCGCCGCTTGAGATTACCGCGATAGGCGATCTCGGCGGCGATGCCGGCCTTGTGCAAAGCGCGCAGCATATCAAGTGCTGCGCCTTCAGCCTCATCGCCCACGGGGATCACGGCGACAGGGCGCGGTGCCGCCGGGCTTTCGGTCAGCAGCATAGCAAGGCGTTCAATGCCGGCGGCCCAGCCGACGGAAGGCGTGGGTGGCCCACCCATTTCCTCAACGAGGCCGTTGTAGCGCCCGCCCGCCATGACGGTGCCCTGCGCGCCCAACCGATCCGTCACGAATTCGAAGGCGGTGTGGCTGTAGTAATCCAGGCCCCGGACAATGCGTGGGTTTTCGCGAAACGGTACGCCAAAGCGCGCCAGATGCTTTTTTACCGTGGCGTAAAACGCGGCGGCTTCGGGCGTCAGGTGATCACCAATCACCGGCGCGCCAGCGACAATGGCGCGGTCTGTTTCATCCTTGGAATCCAAGATGCGCAGAGGGTTTTTTTCCAGGCGCACGCGGCTGTCATGGCTCAGCGCATCGCGATGGGCGCTGAAATACGCCACCAGCGCGGCTCGATAGGCATCGCGCGAAGCTGCATCGCCGAGCGTATTGATCTCCAGCACCGTGCCTTCGGCGATGCCGAGTTCCTGCTGGATATGCCAGCCACAGGCGATGACTTCCGCATCGGCCAAGGGTTCGGCAGCGCCCAGGATTTCAATGCCGATCTGGTGGAATTGCCGATAGCGCCCCTTTTGCGGGCGTTCATAGCGAAACATGGGCCCGGCATAGAAAACCTTGCGCGGCAAATTGGATTGCGTGAGACCGTTGGAAACCAGCGCGCGGCAAACACCAGCGGTCATTTCCGGGCGCAACGTCAGGCTTTCCCCACCGCGATCGGTGAAGCTGTACATTTCCTTGGAAACCACATCGGAAGTGTCACCAAGGCCGCGGGCAAAAACGCGCGTGTCTTCAAAAATGGGGGTGGCCCATTCTTCAAAGCCGTAAAGGGCGGAAATCCGGCGCGCGGCTTCGGCCACCGCATGGTGGCGGCGGAATTCCTCACCGATCAGGTCACGGGTGCCGCGGGCGGGCTGCAATTGGCTGGACATGAAAAGCCTGTATCGCCGGGCGGGCGCCCGGGGCAAGGGGTAAGGGGCGGGTTACTCCGCCGCGCGCACCGGTTGTTCCGCTGGCTTGGCGGCGCGCAGCGCCTCCGCGCGGGCTTCCACCAGGCCCACAATATGATCCACCATTTCCTCAGACCGGATCGTGTGGTCGGTCTTGCCGGCGCTATAGACCATATGCGTGCCAGCGCCCCCGCCGGTCAGGCCGATATCGGTCATCAGCGCCTCACCAGGGCCATTCACCACGCAACCGATGATGGAAAGGCTGATGGGCTCGGCAATATGCGCGAGCCGCTCTTCCAGCTTTTCCACGGTGCGGATTACATCAAAGCCCTGCCGCGCGCAGGATGGGCAGGAAATTACCTTCACCCCGCGATGGCGCAGATGCAGCGATTTCAGCAATTCCCAGCCAACTGACACCTCTTCTTCCGGCTCCGCGGAAAGCGAGACACGCAAAGTATCGCCAATACCGGCCCAGAGCAGAGACCCAAGGCCAATCGCGGATTTCACCGTGCCAGTGCGCTTCCCGCCCGCTTCCGTGATGCCGATATGCAGCGGGTGATCGCAGGCTTCCGCCAATTGCTGATAGGCGGCAACGGCCAAAAATACATCGGAAGCCTTCACGCTGATCTTGAATTCGTGAAAATCTTCTTGCAGCAAATGGTCGGCATGCCATAGCGCGCTTTCCACCAGGGCTTCCGGGTTGGGTTCGCCGTATTTCTCCAGCAAATGCTTCTCAAGGCTGCCGGCATTCACGCCAATGCGAATGGAACAGCCATGATCGCGCGCCGCCTTGATCACTTCCTTCACGCGTTCCTTGGAACCTATATTGCCGGGATTGATCCGCAGGCACGCCGCCCCCGCCTGCGCCGCTTCAATGGCTCGGCGGTAGTGGAAATGGATATCGGCCACGATCGGCACATTCACTTCGCGCACAATCTCGGCCAGGGCTGCGGTCGCTTCCTCGGTCGGGCAGGAAACACGCACAATATCCACGCCGGCCAATTCGCTGCGGCGGATTTGCGCAATCGTCGCCGCCGCGTCCTCGGTTGGCGTATTCGTCATGGTCTGCACGGAAATCGGCGAATCGCCGCCCACCGGCACGCGCCCGACATGGATCAGCCGCGATTTGCGGCGTTCGATCTTCTGATAGGGACGATAGGACATGCGGCGGACCCCAAAGGCTGGTTTTATCCGACGATTATGCCGGGGCTTTCGCCGCACTGAAAGCCTTGAAACGCGTCAGGCGCCTCAGGGGCGCGGCGGCATGGGCGGGATCGGGGTCGCGGGCGGGCCAGCGGCAGGCGGGCGCGGGGCGGGCGCCGGGCTGGTCGGCTGGGTCGGCGCGGCTTTCAGCCGATCAGCCTCCAGGGCGATATTGCGCCGCACGCCTGTGCCGCCAAAGATCTCAACATCCTGCCCATCCACCAGAATATCCAGATTCTCGGCCTTGCCCGTGGTCAGGGTGATGCCCGCACGATTCGGGATTTCAATGGTTTCGCCACCGCGCATAACCCGGTCCACCAGGGTCCGATTGCCCGGATTGTCACGAATTTGCACCCAGCTTTCGCCCTTGGCGCGGATCACAATCCGCGGCTTGTCTGGGTCAATCGGCGGCGGGGCCGGCCGCGGGGCGGCAGCGGCAGGCGGCGGCGGTGCCGGGGGTTCGGCCACCAGCGCAGGGGGGGCTTCACGCGTGGCGGGCGCTTCAGCAGCGCGTTCCAGCCGGGGCGGCAGCGGGGGGACGCTATCGACCACGCGCTCTCCCCGCCCGCTCCATTGATACCAGGCAACATAGCCGAAAACGGCAATGGCGACGCCAATCGCGGCCAGGATGCCGGTTGGAATGCCCCGCCGCGGTACGGGTTCCGGAAAGACCAGTTCGCCCGACTTCGTCACCGCCGTGCCGGACATGTCCCGAAAGCGCCTGACCGCATCATCCGCATCAAGCCCAAGCGCCGTGGCGTAAGACCGGACAAAACCAACGGCATAGGCTGCGCCGGGCAGATCCTTGACCCGGCCTTCCTCCAGCGCCTGCAAATAGCGCTTATTGATGCGAAGCTGGGTCGCCGCATCCTCAACACTCACGCCGAGCGCAAGCCGCGCCTCACGCAGTTCTTCACCAACGCGGGCGGCTTCCTGAACGGTGTTTTCAGCGCGAGCAGAGCGTTTCATGAGATTTCCAGAGGATCAGCCCGCATCTAGACCGATGCCGAGCCTTCGGCAATCAGGGAATAGCAGCGGCAGAGCGCGCCAGGATTGCCTCTGCTGCCTGGCCGCATAATTCCGCAATGATTTCGGAAGCTGACTGTTCCTGCGTCACCATACCAACCGATTGCCCAGCCATCAGGGAGCCGTTTTCCACATCGCCATCAATCACAGCCCGGCGGAGCGCGCCTGCCCAGAAATGCTCAATATCAAGCTGGGCGGCTTCCTTGGTGAGTTCGCCCGACTGAAAGCGACGAATGGTTTCGGCCTGATGTTCCAGGAAGCGCTTGGTGCCTTCGTTCTGAAGCGCGCGCACCGGAATTACCGGGAAATTCTCATCCAATTGGATTGTGGGCATGGCATCGCGCGCATTGCCGCGGATGAAGGCCTGCTTGAAATTGGCATGCGCGATGGATTCACGCGCGCAAACAAAGCGCGTGCCAAGCTGAACGCCAGCGGCGCCCATCTCAAGGTAGGAAAGGATGGCCTCGCCCCGTCCAATGCCACCAGCCACGAAAACCGGCACATCGCGGATATGGGGCAGGATTTCCTGCGCGAGCACGGTCAGCGAAACCGGGCCGATATGCCCGCCCGCTTCGCTGCCTTCAATCACCAGCGCATCCGCCCCGGCGCGGATCAGACGCTTGGCCAAAGCCAGAGCAGGCGCGAAGCAGATCACCTTCGCGCCACCATCCTTCGCCTTTTTGATCGCGGTGCCAGGCGGAATGCCGCCGGCAAAAACAATGTGAGAGACCTTGGCCGCCAGGCAGGTATCCACCAGCTGATCCAGCCTGGGGTGCATGGTGATCAGATTGACGCCGAAGGGCTTGGTTGTCAGCGCCTGGGTGCCCGCGATTTCTTCAGCCAGGCGCGGCGGTTCCATCGCCCCGCAGGCAATCACGCCAAAGGCCCCGGCATTGGAAAGTGCGGATACCAAATGCCGTTCACTGACCCAGGACATGGCGCCGCCCATAATGGCATAGCGCGCGCCCAGAAACGCAGCACCACGCGCCATCAGCCGATCAAGCTGCGCCAGGGCCTTGGTCATGTCATCGCTCATGCCGGCGCATCCAGACCATAGGCGGTGTGCAGGGCGCGCACGGCAAGTTCGGTATATTCCGCACCGACCAGCACGCTCACTTTAATTTCACTGGTGGAGATCACCTGGATATTGATGCCCTTATCGGACAGCGCCTTGAACATGGTGGTGGCGACACCAGCGTGGCTGCGCATCCCAATGCCCACCACGCTGATTTTCGTCACATCGGGGTCAGCCAGCAGCGCTTCATAGCCAAGATCGGCGCGCGCCTTTTCCAGAACATCCTGCGCGCGCGGCAGATCCACCTTGCCAATCGTGAAGGTCATATCCGTGCTGCCATCGGCGCCGATATTCTGCACGATCATATCCACATTCACATTGGCTTTCGCGAGCGCGCCGAACACGGCGGCGGCCACACCGGGCCTGTCCGGCACACGGCGAAGTGTAATCTTGGCGTCATCGCGCGAATAGGCGATGCCGGAAACGACGGGCTGTTCCACGATTTCATCCTCATCAACCACGAGCGAGCCGGGCTTGTCTTCAAAGCTGGAAAGCACCTGCACGCGCACACGCTGCTTCATTGCCAATTCAACGGACCGCGTCTGCAAGACCTTGGCGCCAACGGAAGCGAGTTCCAGCATTTCCTCATAGGAAATCCGCTCAAGCTTGCGCGCGCGCGGCACAATGCGCGGATCGGTCGTATAGATGCCATCCACATCGGTATAGATATCGCAGCGATCCGCCTTCACGGCGGCGGCAATCGCCACGGCGGAAAGATCAGACCCGCCACGGCCAAGGGTGGTGATGCGGTTCCGCTTCGGGTCAATGCCCTGAAAACCCGCCACCACCGGCACCTGGCCTTGTTCCATGCGTTCAATCAGCGCTGCGCCATCAATGGATTCAACGCGGGCCTTGCCATGCGCCTGGTCCGTGATGATGGGCACCTGCCAGCCCTGCCAGGAACGCGCATCAACGCCAATCGCTTGCAGCGCAATCGCGGTGAGGCCCGTGGTCACTTGCTCACCGGTGGCGACCACCGTGTCATATTCGCGCGCGTCATGCAGCGCCGAGAGGTCCTGGCACCATTTCACCAGTTGATTGGTGACACCCGACATCGCGGAAACCACGACAGCCACCTGATGGCCGGCATCAACCTCTCGCTTCACGCGGGCGGCGACGTTGCGGATACGATCCAGATCAGCGACAGAGGTGCCGCCGAATTTCATGACGATACGGGCCATAGAAGGCTATTTTCCCTGGGCGGGGCGGAAAAGGAATGGCCGGCGGTTGCGCCGGCGCGCGGGGCGGGACAGATACCGGGGGGGCGGGTTGCGCGCAACCCATCTCAGCGGATCAGGGCTAGAAAGGGCATCATCTTGGCGGAAGCAACGGCGCTTGGGGCGGAAATCGCCAAATTCGATGCCCTGGCCGCGCGCTGGTGGGACCCGAATGGCCCGATGAAGCCGCTGCACCGGATGAATCCGGTGCGTATTGGCTGGATCGCCGAAAGGCTGGCCCGCGCTGAGGGTCGCCCCGCCCGTGGCGCGCAACCCCTGGCTGGGCTCAAGGTTTTGGATGTGGGCTGCGGGGCGGGGCTGGCGTCGGAAGCCTTGGCGCGGCTTGGGGCGGAGGTTACCGGCATGGATGCGGCGCCGGAAGCCCTGGAAGTCGCCCGCGCCCATGCCGAAGCAGGCGGGCTTGCCATTGATTACCGCCAAGGCGGGCCCGAGGATTTGGCCGAGGCTGGCGGTTACGATGCCGTGATTTCGCTGGAAGTGATTGAACATGTGGCGGAACGGGCAGCGTTTCTGGCCGCTTTGACCCGTGCTGCCCGGCCTGGGGGCTTGGTGTTCCTCTCCACCCTGAACCGCACGCCGCGTTCCTTCCTGATAGCAAAGCTTGGCGCGGAATATGTGCTGCGCCTGCTTCCTGTGGGCACGCATGATTGGCGGATGTTTGTGACGCCGGCCGAACTTGGCGCCGGGCTGCGCGGCGCGGGGCTGAGTGTGGCGGATGTAGCCGGGATGGAAATGGGGTTGTCCGGCACTTGGCGCATCACGCGCGATACGGGGGTTAACTACCTGATGATGGCGCAAAAGCCCGCTTAGGCATCGCCAATCCTGAAGGCATCGGCGATGCGCCGGATGGTGCCATCAGCCGCCACCAGCATGACATCAAAGCGCATCCCCGCCGCACCATGGCCAGGATTGGTGGCAAGCCAAGCATCCGCCGCCGCAACCAGCCGGGCGCGCTGCCTTGGCCCCAGCGCAAAAGCCGCTTCGGCGAGGGAGGGGCGCGCCTTCACTTCAATGAAAGCAAGCAGGCCCTCGCGTTCAGCGATCAGGTCAATCTCACCGGCTTCGGTGCGGATTCTTTGGCCAAGCAGCGCCCAGCCCTCGGCGGTGAGGGCCTGGGCAGCCAGCGCTTCCGCCCCCTGCCCTGCGGCATAGGCGCGCCGGCCACGCAAAAGGCGATGGGTGGGTGGGGTTTGGCGCGGCATGGCGCTATTCTGCGCCAAAGCATTTGGGCCGCGCCATGATTCGTTTCTTTGTCTTGCTTACCGTTATCCTTGCTGCACTCCCCGCCGGCGCTGAGCCCGCGCGGCGCCATATGGTCGCGGCTGGGCATCCGCTCGCCGTTGAAGCGGGCCTTATGATGCTGCGGGATGGCGGTTCTGCCCTTGATGCTGCGGTTGCGGTGCAAGCGGTGCTGACGCTGGTGGAACCGCAAGCATCTGGCATTGGTGGTGGTGCCTTCATCATGCTGCGCCGCGCCGCCGATGGCGGCATGGAAGCCTGGGATGGGCGGGAAGCCGCGCCCGCCGCCGCAACGCCCGCGCTATTCCTGCGTGATGGCCGGCCCATGCCCTTCCTGGAAGCGATTATGGGCGGGCGGGCCGTGGGCGTGCCGGGCACGCTGCCGGTCTTGGAGGCGGCGCATCGCGCCCATGGCAAACTGCCCTGGGCGCGGCTGTTTGAACCCGCCATCCGGCTGGCCGAAGAAGGCTTTCCCGTCAGCGCCAGGCTTTCCCGCGAAATCGCGGCCGATACGCTGCCGCTTCGCCGAGACCCGGCCTCGGCCGCCTATTTCTTCAGCCCCGATGGCCTGCCCCTGCCCCCAGGCCACAGGCTGCGCAACCCGGCCTTGGCTGAGACGCTCCGCGCCGTGGCGCGCGATGGTGCGGCGGCGCTGCAAAGCGGGCCGATTGCGGAAGATATCATCGCCGCCATCCGCAACCACCCAACCAATCCGGGCGTTATGGTGCTTGAAGATTTGGCGCGCTCTCAGCCCCGGCAGCGCGCGGCGATCTGCACACCCTATCGCAGCTATCGGGTTTGTGGCTTCCCGCCCCCTTCTTCGGGCGGCGTGGCGGTGGCGCAAATCCTTGGCCTGCTCGAACATTTCGACATGCCGCGGCTTGACCCTCGCGGCGTTGATGCGGCGCATCTGCTGGCGGAAGCTGGGCGCTTGGCCTTTGCTGACCGCAACCTGTTCCTCGCGGATGCGGATTTCGTGCCCGTGCCGGTGCAGGGGCTGACGGATCGCGCCTATCTGACCGCACGCGCGCAATTGATGGATCGCGACCGCGCCATGCAGAATGTGCGCGCGGGTAATCCTTCTTGGCGGGAAACATCCTTGGCCCCGCAAACCCAGGATTATGAGGCCGGCACAAGCCACATCGCCATTGTGGATGGCGCGGGCAATGCGCTTTCCATGACGACCACGATTGAAGCGATTTTCGGCGCGCGGCTGCTGGTGCGCGGCTTTTTGCTGAACAACCAGCTCACGGATTTCAGCTTCGCGCCGGAAGCCAATGGCCGGCCCATCGCCAATCGGGTGGAGGGGGGCAAAAGGCCGCGATCATCCATGGCGCCTTCCATGGTGCT
>CAIMVB010000348.1 GCA_903844785.1 uncultured Rhodospirillales bacterium
AAGGCTTCTTCCGCCTCGGCCTCAGTCAACCGCGCACCATCAGCAAGCCGCGCGAGGATGGGTTTCAGTGACATGGAATCAGGCAGGTACGGCAGCGCCTTGGGTTGCGCCGGCCAGTTTCAGGAAATTGCGCAAAATATCGTGCCCATGGGCGGAAGCGATGCTCTCCGGATGGAATTGCACGCCCCAGACCGGCAATTCCCGGTGCGCGAGGCCCATGATCAGCCCATCTTCCGTCCAGGCGGTGGGGCGGAGGCAATCGGGCAGGGTCTCACGCTCCACAATGAGCGAATGGT
Source organism: uncultured Rhodospirillales bacterium (assembly GCA_903844785.1). GTDB lineage: Bacteria > Pseudomonadota > Alphaproteobacteria > Acetobacterales > Acetobacteraceae > Neoroseomonas. The sequence continues at coordinate 297 of CAIMVB010000348.1, forward strand.
AGCGCGTGGCAGCGAAGGGGGAAGGCAGGCCAGCAAACACATCCGTGCCGCCATGATGCACATCCCAAACCTTGCCATGCACCGGCTCCGGCGCGCGTATCACGCGCCCGCCGAAAGCCTGGCCAATGGCCTGATGGCCAAGGCAGACGCCCATAAGTGGCAGCTTTACCTCGGCGGCCAGCGATATCAGCGGCAGGCAAATACCGGCCTCATTGGGCGTACAAGGGCCGGGGGAAAGCACCACGGCTTCGGGCTTCATCGCCAGCACCCCTTGCGGGTCTATGGCATCGTTCCGCCTGACCTCTACCCGCGCGCCCAGATCGCCCAGGAAGTGGAAGAGGTTGAAGGTGAAACTATCATAATTGTCGATCAGCAGGATCATGGGGCTGATCCTTGGGCCGAAGGAGGGGAAGAATCAAGCGGGCGGCGAATATGGCGAGGTTCAGCCTTTACCTAAAATCCGCCATTTCGTGATAAACGGAAACGATGCTGCCTGATTTCCACGCCACCGCCGCTGCCCTGGGCGCCTTACCGCGCGAGAAAATCCACGGGCATGTCAATGCCATTACCGGGCTCACCATCACGCTGGAAGGCTTCGGCCCGCTGGCCGCCATTGGGGATCGCGTGGCGATCGCCCCGCCCTCCGGCGCGCCGGTGCTGGCCGAGATCGCCGGGTTTCGCGAAGGCAAGGCGCAGGCCATTGCGCTGGGGCCACTGACAGGGCTGACGGCGGGGATGCGCGCAACCCTGGCGCCGCGCCCGGCCTTGCCGGTTTCCAATGCCTGGCTCGGGCGCGTGCTGGACCCGATGGGCAGGCCGCTGGATGGCGGGCCCATGCCGGTACCCGGTGCCATTCAGCGCCCAACCCATGCGCCCGCCCCCGCCGCCGGGCAGCGCGCGCGGCTTGGGTTGCGCTTGCCGCTTGGTGTCAGGGTGCTTGATCTGTTTACCCCGGTCAGGCGTGGGCAAAGGCTTGGGCTTTTCGCGGCTTCCGGCGTTGGCAAATCAACGCTGATGGCCATGTTGGCGGGCGGGCTGGCGGCGGATGTGATTGTTTTTGCGCTGGTGGGTGAACGCGGGCGCGAATTGCGTGAATTCATCGAAGATGATCTGGGGCCTGAACGCCTTGCGCGCAGCGTTGTGGTCTGCGCCACATCAGATAGCGCCGCGCCACTCAGGCGCGAAGCCGCCTATGCCGCCATTACGGTGGCCGAGCATTTCCGCGACCAAGGCCTGCAAGTGCTGCTGCTGATGGATAGCGTGACGCGCTTTGCGCTCGCCTTGCGCGAAATCGGCCTGGCGGTGGGCGAACCGCCCGCGACGCGCGGTTATCCGCCTTCCGTCTTCACGGAATTGCCACGGCTTCTGGAGCGCGCCGGGCCGGGGCCTGATAATGCGCCGGGTGCCATTACCGCGCTTTTCACCGTGCTTGTCGAAGGCGATGACCATGATGAACCCGTGGCCGATGCGGTACGCGGCATTCTGGATGGCCATGTGGTGCTGGACCGCGCCATTGCGGAAGCGGGGCGGTATCCGCCGGTGGATGTATTGCGTTCAGTCTCCCGCAGCATGCCGGGCGTTTTGGAAGAACAGGAATGGGAATTGGTCGCGCAAGCCAAGCGCCTGCTTGCCACCTATGGCGAGATCAAGGATCTGGTGCGCCTTGGCGCCTATCGCGCCGGGCATGACCCGGAAGCGGATGCGGCGGTGCAACTGGCCCCGCGCATTGAAGCGGTGCTGCGCCAGCGTAAGGGCGAGATTTCACCCGTTGAGCAATCCTTCGCTGCCTTGGCTGAGGCGATAGACGGGGCTTGAGGCGCGACTTTTTGGTTTGGCTCGACCCGTTGTGCTGATTATGTCAGAAAGCGGGTAGTTTCGCGCGGGGGCGTTTGGTGGCTCGGGAATCCTTGTATCGTCTGGAATTGGCCATCCGCCGAGTGCTGCCTGAAGGATTCAAAACGCTATGGCGGCTTGGACGCTTGGCCGTGCAGCCCATTCCGCCGCCGCCACCGCCTATTCCGCAGGCGCAGCTTGAAGGCTGCCAACTTCTCACCAATCGCATTGAAATGCTCCGCCGCTTGCCGCAGGGCGGTGTCATTGCCGAAATCGGCACGTTTCGCGGCGATTTTGCCCGCGCGATCTTGGACATTATGGCACCGGAAAAGCTGCATTTGGCTGATGTCACCTTCAGCCTGTGCCGCACCGATGTGCTGGCCGACCCGCGCGTTGAACAGCATGAAGGGCTTTCAGTGCCCTTCCTTGCGTCACGCGCTGATGCCAGTTTCGACATGATTTATGTGGATGCGGATCATGGCTATGACGCGGTGCGCGCTGATATCGCGGCCGCCGCGTCCAAGGTAAAGCCGGGCGGCTTTCTGGTCTTCAATGATTTCGCGCATATCATTCGCCGCGGCTTTGGCGTGCTTGGTGTGCATCAGGCGGTATGCGAATTCGCGGCCCAAAGCGGCTGGCCCGTCGCGTTTTTCTGCCTGGAAGGGGAAGCGCTTTACGATATCGCGCTGCGCCGGCCCGAATAGCTTTGACGCCTATTTCTCGCAGCGAATGAAAACCGTGCTGGGGTGGGCGCGTTCACCAACTTCAGCCGCGCTCAATTCCTTGGGTGCGCTTTCGCGGAGTGTGGGTTCCACCCCGGCACGGCGGAGAAAACCCAAAGCTTCCGTGCCCTTCACGGCGAAATTCACATTCTGCGGAATATCGCCGGTGCGTTGCGCGATGCGCTGCGCGTTCAGCTTGGAGACAATCACGCCCATCACGTTCCCCTGACGGTCCAGCAAAGGCCCGCCGGAATTGCCCTGCTGCACTGGCGCGCTGATCTGGAAATGCTGTTCATTATTGGCAAGCCCCGCCAAAGCGCTGACCTCACCGGTGGTGAGCGTTGGCCCGGCGGCGAGCAAGCCTGCCAGCGGAAAGCCATAAGTCACAACACTTTCCCCGCGCCGCACCGGATTGCTGCGAAAGGCCAGCACTGGGCCTGGATTATTCGGCACGGCGAGTAGTGCCAGATCACGCTGCACATCAACCCGCGCGGGCATGGTGGCGGGCAGGGTGCGGCCATCGGCGGTGCGGATCGTGATGGCGTTGCAGCCATCAATCACGTGATGGTTGGTCAGCACCCTATCCCGCGCCACGACAAAGCCTGTGCCGGTGGAAGCGCGCCCGCCGCGGGCCTGTGGCGTCGGCGCGCCGGGTGACGGGGCAGGGGCAGCGGCCTCGGGCGGGCGGCCCAGCGGGGCTTGCATGGCCACCACCTTCTCTGCGCAGATATCCTGGCCGCGATTGATGACCTCCCGCCCATCGCTCAGCACCATGCGGAAATCAAAGCGGCAACCGGCATTCTCGGCCGGGCGCAAATTGAACCCCGACCCAGGCGCGAGTGGTCCACGTGAGAGTAAATTGGCACCCCAATCGGCCCGGCCTGTACGCACGGCAAATAGTGAATGGGCTGATTGCTCGGTCTGATTCAGCACGCGGAAGGGCTCGCTCTGCGGCAGGGCAGGGGCGGGGGCCAGGGTCAGGGCCAGAACGGCAAGGAGGAGCGGGCGCATGAGAGGCTTCTATCTCGGCATGCATAACGGCTTCGTCAATCAGCCAGGGCTTGACCTTCCCATTATGGGAGGCGCCACATGAACCCCACTATGCCAGATGTCACCGCCAACCTGCTGCGCCTATCGCTTCCTATTGAAGGTATGACCTGCGCCGCCTGCGCCGGGCGGGTGGAACGCGCGTTACGCAAGGTGCCGGGCGTGGAGGAGGTTCAGGTGAACCCCGCCACGGATCGCGCGGAGGTGCTGGGCAGCGCTGGTGTGACCGCGCTGAAACAGGCGGTTGAGGGCGCCGGTTATGGCGTGGCGGAAGCACGGTTTGATCTGATGATCGGCGGGATGACCTGCGCCACCTGCGCGGCGCGGGTTGAAAAGGCGCTGAGGGCCGTGCCGGGGGTGCTGAAAGCCAGTGTCAATGCCGCATCCGAAAAAGCGCATGTGCTGGCCATTGGTGGCGTCACGGAAGCCGCTTTGCGCCAGGCCGTGGAAGCGGCCGGCTATGAATTGCGCGGCAGCACCGCCGATGCCGGGGAAGAAGCCGCCGCGCGCGCCTTGGCCGCCGAACGGCGCGATGTGGTGCTGGCTGGGATTTTCTCGGCCCCCTTTCTGATTGGCATGATCGGGATGGGTTTCGGGCAGGATTGGATGCCAAGTGGCTGGGCGCAATTCGGCTTGGCGAGCTTCGTTGAATTCTGGCTAGGTGCGCGGTTCTGGCGCGCGGGCTTCAAGGCTTTGCGTGCGGGTGCGGCCAATATGGATGTGCTGGTCGCCCTTGGCACCGGCGCGGCCTGGGCGCTTTCCACCTGGTTATTGCTGACCGCGCCCGCGCATCACGGCACACCGCATCTTTACTTCGAAGCGGCGGCAGTGGTGATTTTCTTTGTGCTGCTCGGCAAATATCTGGAAGCGCGTGCCAAGCGCGCCACGGGCGCGGCGATCCGCGCCTTGCTTGACCTCAGCCCACGTCAGGCGCGGCGTCTGGAAGATGGCGCGGAATGCGAAGTGCCCGCCGCGCTGCTGGCGGTGGGCGATCTGGTGGTGGTGCGCCCTGGTGAGCGTATTCCCGTGGATGGGCTGGTGCGGCAGGGCCGGTCCGGCGTGGATGAAAGCGCGCTGACAGGCGAAAGCCGCGCTGTGGAGAAGGAAGAAGCGGCGCGTGTTTCCACCGGCACCATGGCGCTGGATGGGCGCCTGGTGATTGAAGCCCGCGCGGTGGGCGGCGATACCACACTCGCGCGTGTGGCGCAGTTGGTCGCGGCAGCGCAGGCGTCTCGTGCGCCAGTTCAGAAGCTGGTGGACCGGGTGAGTGCGGTTTTCGTGCCGGTGGTGCTGGGGCTGGCGCTGGCGACGCTGTTGGGTTGGTTGCTGGTGGGTGTGGGTTTTGAAGCCGCGTTGATCCATGCCGTTTCCGTGCTGGTGATTGCCTGCCCGTGTGCGCTTGGCCTTGCCACACCAGCCGCGATCATGGCCGGCACGGGGGCGGCGGCGCGTGCGGGCATATTGCTGCGCGATGCGGAGGCGATTGAGCGCGCCGGGCGCATCACCTTGGTCGCGTTTGATAAGACCGGCACGCTGACGGAAGGCCGGCCGCGTCTGGCCGCGTTGCATCCTGCGCCGGGCATGTCGCGGGGGGACGCTCTGGCGATTGCCGCCGCTTTGCAAGCGGGCAGCGAACATCCTTTGGCGCGCGCGGTGTTGGTTGAAGCGGGAAGCACACCGCCTGCTGAGGATTTTCGAGCCCTCCCTGGCCGAGGTGTTGAAGGCCTTGTGGCCGGGCGGCGTTATGCCCTTGGTTCTTCCAGGCTGTTGCAGGAAGCAGGTGCGGCGCGCGGCGCCTTGGCCGATGCGGCGGCAGTGGGTGAGGCCGCAGGGCAAAGCCTTTCCTGGCTGATGGAAGGTAGCGCAGCCCGCGCGCTTTTCCTGTTTGAAGATGCGCCGCGCGCGGGCGCGGGGGCGGCAGTTGCTGGGCTGGCTGCGCTTGGCGTGAAGCCTGCCATGATCAGTGGGGATGCCCGCGCCGCAGCCCTTGCAGTCGCGGCCCCGCTTGGCATTACCGATGTTGCTGCCGAGGTTTTGCCCGATGGCAAGGCTGCGCGCATTAGCGCCTGGCAGCAGGCGGGTGAGGTTGTGGCGATGGTGGGTGACGGCGTGAATGATGCACCAGCGCTTGCCAAGGCTGATCTTGGCATTGCCATGGGCACGGGCACGGATGTGGCCATTCAATCCGCGGGTGTGACGCTACTACGCGGTGATCCCGCGCTGGTGCCGGCGACGCTCGAGATCACGCGGCTCACCTTGCGCAAGATCCGGCAGAATTTGTTCTGGGCCTTTGGCTATAATCTGCTTGGCGTGCCGCTTGCCGCGCTTGGCTTGCTGTCGCCGCCGATTGCCGGCGCGGCGATGGCGGCTTCAAGTGTCAGTGTGCTCACCAATGCGTTACTGCTCTCGCGCTGGAGGCCCAGGTCATGAATATTGGGGAAGCCGCCCGCGCATCAGGCATCTCGGCCAAGATGATCCGGCATTATGAGGCGATTGGCTTGATTGCAGCTGGGCGCGGCGCCAATCACTATCGTGTGTATTCACAGGCCGATGTCGCGGAACTGCGCTTCATTCGCCATGCGCGTGATCTTGGCTTTCCGCTACAGGATGTGAAGCGCTTGCTGGATTTGTGGCGCAATCGCGCGCGGGCGAGTGCGGAGGTGAAGCGGCTTGCGCTGGATCATGTCGCAGCGCTTGAAGCCAAGGCCAAATCGCTCAGCGCCATGGCGGAAAGCCTGCGCCATTTGGCCGATCATTGCCATGGCGATGCGCGGCCTGAGTGTCCGATTTTGGAAGAATTGGCTGGAGCATTTTCAAGCCAAGTGGCATCACTTGGCGACTCGGAAAATGCGACCAAACAAGCATTTTCAAGCCAAGCGGTTCCGCTTGGCGGCTCGGAAAATGCGACCAAAAAACAGGAAAGGTAGGTTGCCATGGCTGAACCCATCACGCTGCAGGTTGAGGGCATGAGTTGCGGCCATTGCGTGCGCGCCGTGACCAATGCCATTCAGGCGCTGGATCAGGCAGCGAAGGTAGATGTGGATTTGGCCGCGAAGCGCGTGGTTGCTGCAACTTCTCTGCCGCGCGCTGATCTGGTGCGCGCGGTGGAAGAAGAAGGTTTTGCCGTAAAGGGCTGAAGGGGTCAGTCCGGCCGCGCGCCGGAAGCGCGCACCACCGGCGCCCAGCGCGCCGTCTCACGCCGCAGGAATTCCGCCAGCGCTTCGGACGTTGAGCCTTCCAGCACCAGGCGCCGCGCTGCCATGGCCTGCACCAGTTCCGGGTCCTTCAGCACGCTTTGCATCGTGGCATTGAGCTTGGCTAGGATTGGCGCTGGCAGGTTGGGCGGGGCCATCATGGCAGCCCAATCCACGCCATCAAAACCAGGCAGGCCAGATTCCGCGATGGTGGGAATCTCGGGCAGCAGCGGCACGCGCTTGCCATTAGGCACGCCCAGAATACGCAGCTTCCCTGCTTCCGCCTGCGGAATACCATTCAGCGCCGTGGTGAAGGCATAATCCACGCGCCCGGCGATCAATTCCGGCAGCAGCGCGCCGCCGCCGCGATAGGGCACATGCGTCGTGCGGATACCCGCCATCAGATTAAGCTGTTCGGCGGCCAAATGCCCGGCAGAACCAATGCCGGAGGAGCCGAAATTCAACGCCTCGGGCCGGGCTTTGGCAGCGGCGATGATCTCCGCCACGCTGCGATAGGGCCGATCCACCGGCACGGCCAGCACATTGGGCACCTCGCCGATCAGGGAAACCGGCGTCAGATCCTTCAAGGGATCGAAGGGCAGATTGCCGTAAAGCGTGGGGTTGATGGCGAGCGGCCCGATCGTGCCAAGCAGCAGCGTATAGCCATCCGGCGCGCTGCGTGCGGTGGCTTCGGTCGCGATATTCCCGCCTGCGCCAGGGCGGTTTTCGATAACCACGGGTTGGCCGAGCAATGCCTGCATGCGTGGCGCGATGGCGCGCGCGAAAACATCGGTGGAACCGCCTGCGGCGAAACCCACCAACAGGCGAATGGGGCGAGAGGGATATTCCTGCGCCAGCGCAGGCGCCGCCAAGGGCAGTAGCGCCAAACCCGCCAGCAATTCACGTTTTTTCATCATGGTCCCGGCCTTTATTTTTGATCAGTTCAGGCGGATGCTAATGCTCCGCCCATGGGCTTGCAGCCCCTCGGCTTCCGCCAAAGCCACAGCGGCGCGCCCGATTTGCGCGAGCGCCGCGCCATCCGCTTCCACCCAGCTTGTGCGCTTCAGGAAATCAAAGCTTGAAAGGCCGGAGGCGAAGCGCGCGGTGCGCCCGGTGGGCAGCACATGGTTCGGCCCGGCGATGTAATCGCCGACCGCCTCCGGGCAGAAGCGGCCAAGGAAGGCCGCGCCGGCATGGCGGATTTGCCCGAGCAAGCCGCGCGGATCATCCACCATCAATTGCAAATGCTCGGGCGCCAGGCGGTTGGTGAGGGCGGCGGCTTCGACGAGGTCTTTCACCAAAATCACCGCGCCATGGCGCGCCCAGCTTTCCCCGGCAATGGCCGCGCGCGGCAGGGTTTTCAGCGCGTGTTCCACCGCTTGCGCCACCGCATCCGCCAGCGCCGCATCGGGCGTGATCAGAATGGATTGCGCGCTTTCATCATGTTCGGCCTGGGCCAGCAGATCCATCGCCACATGGGCGGGATCATTGGCGCCATCGGCAATCACCACCACTTCCGAAGGCCCGGCGATGGAATCAATGCCAACCCGGCCAAAGA
>CAIMVB010000349.1 GCA_903844785.1 uncultured Rhodospirillales bacterium
GATCTTGGTGCGGGCCTTGCCATGAAGCTCATCAACAACATGCTGCTGCAAATCCAGGTGGTGGCGATTGCGGAAGGCATGGTGCTGGGCGCCAAGGCTGGGCTTGACCCCCAGCGTGTGATTGATGTGCTGCGCGTCAGCACTGGTCGGTCGGAAGCGCTTGAACGTTCTGGTCCGCGCATGGTGGCGCGAGATTTCTTACCATCCGGCACCACGGATATTTCCTACAAGGATCAGGAATTGCAAACCGCGCTCGCCAAGGCGCTGGGCGTGCCCATGATGCTCGCGAATGTATCGCAGCAATTCTATCAAATGGCGCGCACGGCAGGCTATGGCAAGGAAGATGGCTCTTCCGTGGTGAAGGTGATTGAAGGCTTGGCCGGCGTCAGGCTTGGTGCCAAGAAAGCCTGACGTCGCGCGTCACGCCCGCGCTGGAATCTGCATCTCCGCCTTGCCCAGCGCGCCAAGCGCCATGGCCACAATATGCGGCGCGTTCAGCCCTGCCTGATCATATTGCTTGCGCGGCGTTTCATGATCAATGAAGGTATCCGGCAGGCACATGGGGCGGATTTTCAGGCCGCGATCCAGCAGACCATGCGTCGCCAAATGATGCATCACCATGCTGCCGAAGCCGAGCATGGAGCCTTCCTCGATCGTGATCAGCACCTCATGCTCCCGCGCCAGGCGTTCCACCAGCGCGGTATCCAGCGGCTTGGCGAAGCGCGCATCGGCGACGGTGCAGGAAAGCCCATGGGTCGCCAATTCATCAGCGGCCTTCATGCATTCCTGCAAACGCGCGCCATAAGAAAGAATGGCAATCGCAGAGCCTTCGCGCAGCACACGGCCCTTGCCGATTTCAAGCACTGAACCGCGCGCGGGCAGCGCAAGGCCAAAACCCTCACCGCGCGGATAGCGCACAGCGCTTGGCCGGTCATCAATCGCCGCACTGGTCGCGACCATATGCATCAGCTCAACCTCATCGGCCGCGGCCATCAGCACCATATTGGGCAGGCAGCCGAGATAGGCGATATCAAAGGAACCCGCATGCGTCGCGCCATCCGCGCCGACCAGCCCGGCGCGGTCAATGGCAAAGCGTACGGGCAGGGATTGCAGCGCCACATCATGCATGATCTGGTCATAGGCGCGTTGCAGGAAGCTGGAATAAATCGCGCAAAACGGCTTCAAGCCTTCCGTTGCAAGCCCGGCGGCAAAGGTCACCGCATGTTGTTCGGCAATGCCGACATCAAAGCTGCGGCGCGGGAACTTCTTGGCGAATAGGTCAAGCCCCGTGCCGGATGGCATGGCAGCATTGATGGCGACAATGCTGTCATCCACTTCCGCTTCCGCAATCAGCGCATTGGCGAATACCTTGGTGAAGGAAGGCGGGCCGGGCGGTGCCTTGGCTTGTTCGCCGGTCACGACGTTGAACTTGACCACGCCGTGATATTTGTCGGGCGCGGTTTCTGCCGGCGCATAGCCCTTGCCCTTTTGTGTCACCACATGCAGCAAGATCGGGCCCTGGTGATCCGTATCACGCAGATTGCGCAGAATGGGCAGCAAATGGTCCAGATCATGCCCGTCAACCGGGCCGACATAATAAAAGCCAAGCTCTTCAAACAAGGTGCCGCCGGTCAGCAGGCCGCGCGCATATTCATCAGCGCGGCGCGCGGCGCGTTCCAAAGGTGCCGGGAAGCGCTTGGCCAGCCGCGCCATCATATCGCGCAGCGAAAGGAAGGGGCGGGATGAAATCAGCTTGGACAGATAAGCACTCATCGCACCCACAGGTGGCGCGATGGACATGTCATTATCGTTCAAAATGACAATAAGGTTCGCCTTGGATGCGCCGGCATTATTCATGGCCTCATAAGCCATGCCGGCACTCATGGACCCGTCACCAATCACGGAAATGACGTGCCGTTCGCGGCCCTGCAATTGGCTGCCAATCGCCATGCCAAGGCCGGCGGAGATGCTGGTGGAAGAATGCGCCGCGCCGAAGGGGTCGTATTCACTCTCACTCCGCTTGGTGAAGCCGGAAAGCCCGCCACCCTGGCGGAGCGTGCGAATACGATCCCGCCGCCCGGTTAGGATTTTGTGCGGATAAGCCTGGTGCCCGACATCCCAGATCAGCCTGTCATGCGGCGTGTCGAAAATCGCGTGGATCGCGACCGTCAATTCCACCACGCCAAGCGATGCGCCAAGATGCCCGCCCGTGACGGAAACCGCGTCAATCGTCTCGGCGCGCAATTCATCGGCCAGACGTTTCAATTGATCGGCGGAGTAATTCCGCAAATCGCTTGGGATCGAAACGCGATCAAGCAGCGGTGTGACAGGACGGGCCATTCAGCTTCTCCGCGTGATTGTGTAATCCGCCAGCGCGCGCAAATGCACGGCTGCTTCCCCGAAAGCATCCAGATGGTCTTGCGCCTGCGCCGCAAGGCGTTCCGCTTGCAGCCGCGCGCGTTCAAGGCCGAGCAGGCCAACCAAGGTCGCCTTGCCGGCATCGGCATCCTTGCCGGTGCGCTTGCCGGTTTCCTCGGCCGTTGCAGTCGCATCCAGCACGTCATCGGCAATCTGGAAGGCAGCGCCCAAATCGCGGCCATAGGCGGAAAGTGCGTGGCGTAGCTGAATCGGTGCCTTGCCAAGAATGGCGCCGGCTTCAGCGGAAAATTCAATAAGCTTGCCGGTCTTCAGTAATTGCAGCCGGCCAATTTCCGCTTCTTCCAAAGGCCGGCCCGCTTCTTCGGCCAGCATATCCAGCATCTGCCCGCCACACATGCCGCGCGCCCCGGCAGCGCGGGCCAAGGCGCGGCAAAGCTCCGCCCGCACGGCGGGGTCAGGGTGCGTGTCAGGTTCAGTCAATACCAGAAAGGCCTGGGTTTGCAGCGCATCGCCCGCCAGCACAGCAGTTGCCTCATCAAAGGCACGATGCACGGTGGGCTTGCCGCGGCGCAGATCATCATCATCCATGCAGGGCAGATCATCATGCACCAGCGAATAGGCGTGCAGCATTTCAATCGCCGCCGCCACGCGCAAAGCCGCATCACGCGCCACGCTGAATTGCGCCGCGCCTTCCAGCACCAGGAATCCGCGCAGTCTTTTGCCGCCGCCGATGCTGGCGTAACGCATGGCTTCAAAAAGCCGCGCCTCATCACCTTCAGGCGGCGGGATCAGCGTATCAAGCGCCTGATCAATTTCCGCCGCCGCCGCCGTCATGGCTGATGCAAGGGCTTGGGTCGGATCAGGCATGGCGCGCCTTACTCCACATCCCGAAGCGACGGCCCCGCAGGGCCATCGACGATTGCTTGGATTTTCTGTTCAGCTTCGGCGAGCTTCGCCTCACAATGGCGCTTCAGCGCCGCGCCGCGCTGATAAGCGGCAACTGAGGCTTCCAAAGCGCCCTTGCCGCTTTCCAATTCTCGCACAATCGCCTCCAATTCCCCGAGCGCTTGCTCGAAGGAAAGGGCGGCGAGATCGGACGGCGGGGACTCCGCTGTCGCGTTTGGTGTACGTCCCATGGTGTCAGCCTAGCCTTACTTTTATGGAGAAGTCTATTCCGGTTCGATGCCGGCGGTACGAATTGCTGAGGTCCAGCGTTGGGTCTCGGCTTTGACGAAGGCAGCGGCCTCTTCCGGGGTGGAAGTCGCCACCACCATGCCGAAGCCAGACGACAGCCTTTCGCGCAAATCAGCCTGTTCCCCGGCACGGCGCACGGCCGCATTCAGGCGGGAAACCGCAATCGCCGGGGTGCCGGCGGGCACGAAAAGCCCGAACCAAGCGGTGATCTGATAGCCCGGCAGGTTGCCAGCCTCGGCCACCGTTGGAATTTCGGGCAGCATGGCGGAACGCTGGGGTGAGGTAATACCCAGGATACGCAGCTTCCCCTCCCGCGCTTGCGGCAGGATAACCAATTGATCTGCCACGAAAAGATCAACGCGCCCCGCCAGCAAATCCTGCACCGCCAAGGGGGATGACCGATAAGGCACGCGCAGCATCTTGGCGCCCGCCATATGGGCCATGAGTTCGGTTGAAACCTGCTGGGATGACGAAGCGGAGGCATAGGTAATGCCCTCGGGCTTCGCTTTCGCCTCGGCCAGCAATTCGGCCAGGTTCTGCCAGCGCGATTCGGCGCGCACCGCCACCATCAAAGGCACAGAACCCAGCGTGGACACGGGGATGAAGGCGTTTTCCACGTCAAAGGGCACGCGCTTGAATAGCGCCCCGGCGGCGGCATTGGTGGAATTGGTGCCGATCAGCACGGTCAGCCCATCCGGCGTGGCGCGGGCCACGGCTTCCGCCCCGATCAGCCCATTGGCCCCGGCGCGGTTTTCCACGACCACATTCTGGCCAAGGGTATCGCGCATTTTCTCGGTAAAGACGCGCGCGACGGTATCGGTGGCAGAGCCTGGGGCGAAGGGCACAATGGCGCGCACCGGGCTGGGCGGCCATTCCTGCGCGGCGGCAAAGCGTGGGGCAAGCGCCGCAGCGGGCAGGGCGGCAAGAAGATGACGGCGTTTCATGGTGAACCTCTTTCTTTATGCTGTTTGGATTTGGGGGCGCGGGCTTGCGCGGTGCAAGGGCTAATTCAGCATCAAGGCGCGGACATGGGCGGCTACTGAGGAACCAAGGGCATCAAGATCATAGCCACCCTCCAGCACTGAAACCACGCGCCCCGAAGCATGTCGGGCGGCCAGCGCGCAAAGTTCTGCCGTGATCCAGGTGAAATCCGCTTCCGTCAGCCGCAACTGCGCCAGCGGGTCCGCAACATGCGCGTCAAACCCGGCCGAGATGATCAGCAATTCGGGCGCGAAGGCATCCAGCGCCGGCAGCAACAACCTCTCCCACACGGCGCGAAAGGCCGCGCCATCGGCGCCGGGCGGCAGCGTTGCGTTGAAGATATTGCCAACACCTGTTTCGTGTGGCGCGCCGGTGCCGGGATAAAGCGGCCATTGATGCGATGATGCCAGCATCAGCGAAGCATCGGCTTCAAAACAGGCTTGCGTGCCATTGCCGTGATGCACATCGAAATCAGCGACCGCCACGCGCGTCACGCCATGCACCGCCTGCGCATGGCGCGCGGCGATGGCGGCATTGGCAAATAGGCAAAACCCCATCGGCCGCGCCGGTTCCGCGTGATGGCCAGGCGGGCGGGTCGCGCAAAAAGCATGGCGGATGGGCCCGGCACACACGGCATCCACCGCTGCCACCGCCGCGCCGGCGCTGCGCAAGGCGGCTTCGATGCTGCCATGGGACATTATGGTATCGGCATCCAAAGCCACGCGATCCCCCGTGGCGGGCGCCGATTCCAATATGGCATTCAGATAGGCTTCTGGATGCACGCGGAGGATTTGTTCGCGCGTCGCCTGCGGTGCCTCGGCGCGGGGCAGGGTGCTGAAGGTTTCATCTTCCAGCGCGCGAGTCACACTGCGCCAGCGATCCGGGCATTCCGGGTGATGCGGCCCGGGATCATGCGCCACACAGGCGCCATGGGTCAGGATCAGCACGCTCATGCGGGGGCGTCGTCGCGCTTGCGAATCACAAAGCGATAGCTGCCCTGGTCTTCGGAAAACGCCACCAGCGCATGGCCGGTTTCCCGACAAAAGGCGTTGAAATCCGGAACCGAGGCCGGGTCGGTCGCCAGCACGGTCAAGCGCGCGCCGGCTGTCATGCCGCGCAAAGCCTTATTCGCCTTCAAGACTGGCAGCGGGCAGGTCAGGCCCTTCACATCCAAAATCGTCTCACTCATGCGCCTACTTCCATCATGCCGGCATTGTTGCGTCCAGCCTGGGCTTGCGGCGCCGCGCTGGCTTGCCCAGTCTTGTTAGCATGAAACTCGGGATTGATCTGGGCGGCACCAAGACGGAAATCGTGGCCCTGGGCGATGATGGCGCCGTGCTGCTGCGCGAACGCCGCGCGAGCCCCGCGGATTATGAAGGCGTTTTGGCGACCATCGCCGGGCTTGTCGCAGAAGCCGAAGCGCGGCTTGGTGCGCGCGGCAGCATCGGCATTGGCATCCCTGGCAGCCTGAGCCCCGTGACCGGCTTGGTGCGCAACGCCAATTCCCAGGCTTTGAATGGCCGCGCTTTGAAGCAGGATTTGGAAACGCGCCTTGGGCGCGCGCTTCGCATCAGCAATGACGCGAATTGCCTGGCGATGAGCGAAGCCGCCGATGGCGCAGGTGCTGGCTATCACACGGTCTTCGCCGTGATTATCGGTACGGGCGTTGGCGCGGGCATTGTCTCAGGCGGGCGGATTCTGGATGGGCCGAATGGCACGGGCGGCGAATGGGGCCACGTGCCGCTGCCCTGGATGAACCCACAGGAATTTCCCGGCCCGCGCTGCTGGTGCGGCCAGCATGGCTGCCTGGAAACCTTCCTGTCGGGCCCCGCTTTGGCCGCGGATGCGGATGGCCCAGGCGCGCGGGATGCCTCAAGCCTGCCGGCGCGGGCCGCTTCGGGTGATCAGCGCGCGGCTGAGGCGCTGGCGCGGCATGCTGATCGGCTAGCGCGCGCTTTGGCGATGATTGCCAATATCCTTGACCCGGATGTGATCGTGCTCGGTGGTGGCTTGTCCAATATGGCGCATCTTTATCGGGATGTGCCGGGGCTAATGGCGCGGCATGGCTTTGGCGATGTAGCGCGCACGCCCGTGGTGCAGGCGAAGCATGGCGATTCGTCCGGCGTTTTCGGCGCCGCGCGGCTTTGGGATGCGCCATGATGACGCGTGCCATCAAGGCCGGTGCGGTCTATTTCCTGCTGCTTTATGTGATTGGCTTTTTGCTGGGCGCGACGCGTGAATTGCTGCTGGCGCCGCGCTTTGGTGTGGTGGTGGCGAGTGCGCTTGAAGCCCTGCCCATGCTCGCCGCCATTATCCATTTCGCGCCGCTGATCGCGCGCCGCTTTGGCGTGGCGCCAAAATCCGGCGGGCGCATTGTCATGGGGCTGGCGGGGCTTGCCCTGCTGATTGGTGCCGAAATTGCCATGACACGCGCCATGCGCGGCCTATCCCCGCAGGAATGGCTGGCGCATTTCCTGAGTTTTGAAGGCGTGATCTATGCGGCGCTATTGGTGGCCTTAGCCGCCATGCCTTGGCTGCGGCGTTAAGCCATGCCGGCGCTCTGCCGCGATTGCTTCCACCACGCGGCAGAAGATTTCACGCGCTGCCCAGCCTGCGCCTCCCGCCGGGTTATCGCCCATCCTGATCTGTTCCGGCTGACCGTGGCGCATATTGATTGTGATGCCTTCTATGCCTCGGTCGAAAAGCGCGACCGGCCGGAATTGGCGACCCGCCCGGTGATTGTGGGGGGCGGTACGCGCGGCGTGGTCGCGGCCTGCTGCTATATCGCGCGGCTTTCCGGCGTGCGGAGCGCCATGCCCATGTTCAAGGCCCGCGCCGCCTGCCCGGATGCCGTGGTGATTAAGCCCGATATCGCTAAATATGCCCGCGAAGGCGCGCGCATCCGCGCCATGATGGAAGCGCTGACCCCACTCGTGCAGCCGCTCTCCATTGATGAGGCCGTGCTGGATCTGGCGGGGACCGGGGCCTTGCATGGCGCGCCCCCCGCCGTGGTACTGGCACGTTTTGCCCAAGCCGTAGAGCGCGAGGTTGGCGTCACGGTCTCGGTCGGCCTTGCCGCTAATCGGCTAATGGCGAAGCTGGCTGCTGAACGCGACAAGCCGAGGGGCTTTGCCGTGATTGGCGCGCAGGAAGCCGCCGCCTGGCTGGCGCCGCAATCCGTCGCCGTGCTGCCGGGAGTAGGGCCGGCCATGGCGAAGCGGCTCTCGGCGGCGGGTTTTGTACGCCTCGGGCAATTGGCCGCGCTTGACGCAAAGGCGGCGCTGACGCGTTTCGGCGCGGAAGGCCCGGCCCTGATGGCACGCGCGCGGGGTGAGGATGACCGCCCTGTCAACCCAGCACGAGAGACCAAAAGCATCAGTGCCGAGACAACCTTTGACACAGATATAAGCGCGCTTGCGGCGCTGGAAGGGCCCTTGTGGCTGCTATGCGAAAAGCTCGCGCGGCGGCTCAAGGACAAGGGCTTTGCTGCGGGTGGCGTGGTGCTGAAGTTGAAAAGCGCTGATTTCGCGCTCCGCACCCGGTCCCAGCGCCTGGCGGAACCGAGCTTGCTGCCGGAGGTGATCTTCGCTGCCGCGCGGCCCTTATTGCAGCGGGAAGTGGATGGCACGGCCTTTCGCCTGATTGGCATTGGCGCACAGCCCTTGGCATCAGCCGATCAGGCGGATCGTGGCGATTTGGCAGACCCTGAAGCCCCGCGCCGGGCTGCGCGCTGGAAGGCGATGGAAGCGCTGCGGGCGAAGTTTGGCGAAGACGCGGTGGTTGCGGGGCGTGGCTTCGCGCCGAAACCAAATAATGCTGAGGCAGAGCAACCAAACGCCGCAGCGCAGCCCGGATCAGGCCGGAAACCGTAGGGTAACAGCGCCTTACCGGCTACGAGCTGGCGCCTGGGCCACTTCTTCGAAGCCGCGCACATCTTCAGGGCGGAGTGAGCGCGCATTCGCCAAGACAGGCCCGCCGGGCCGCGGTGAAGAGGCGGTGCGCATATACCCATCATCATGACGATCGTAGATGAAGCCTTGGATGGGGTAGATACGGCCCAAGCTTTCCTGATCGCGGCCGACCTGCACGCGGACCGCCGACCAATCATTACGGAGCGAGACGTCAATTACCGAGACATCCTGCATGATCGTACCGGGACGAATGCCGGGGCCCGCCCAATTCGCGTGATGGATCAAAATCTCGCGGGCGCTAATGACTTCCTGCACCACGGCCACATGGCCCGAGCGCATCTGACCAGTGCGGGAAAAGGCCAGGATGGCGCCGGCTTCCGGGGTATGGCCGCGGGCGTATAGCCCTGCCGCATTGTGCCACCAATCGCCGCCATTGCCGCGAATGGCCATGCCGGTCGCTTGCCGCACATAGGGAACACAGGAAATACCGGCTGGATAGCTTTGGGCAATGCGTTGCGATTGCGAAACGTGGCGCACTTGCGTCGCTGCTGGGCGCTGCTGATTTGTGCGCGCTGCCTGGGGCTTGGGGGCGGGTTTATTCTGGACGGCGGCGCGGGGCTGGCTGGCGGCCTGCCGATTGACGCCGGAATGGCCATTATTGGCCATGGCTGACGATAGTCCAAAGCCGCAATACATTACGGCTGTCGCGATGATGATCGCTGCGCGCATCAAACCCTAAGCCCCCTGTTGTTGTGACCCGTTTCGAGCCGTTGTTGGGGAGGTAAGAGCGCTCACCTTCTCGTGACAAGCGCCAAGGCTGTAACGTGATGAAACCTGGCGTGATTGGCTGAAACCTGCTGTTGAGAAGGTGGAAATATAGGAAGAAAATCAAAGTCTTTTGGCGAAAACAAGGCTTGGCCACAGTGTGGTGGCATAATTACAACAGAAAACATCGGGATTCGCTCGAATCACCTCGTGGGCGTGGCCGGCCCCCGGACGACACTAAAGCCTCATATAGTTGTGAATAATATGATATATATCCTATAAATCGAAAGTGAGCGTGGGGGCGCCTGATGGCACCCGCCCCGGTCACGCAGCTTTGAGGCGTTTTATAAGAGCCTCGGTCACGGCGCGGAGGCGTAGCGCTTCGCCCCCCAGCTTTTGGCCTGTCTGGGCGATGCTCCCGATCGTCCCTGCGGCATCGTCCACCGCGCCGGAGACATGGCCAAAGGAGCCTTCTAGCCCATCCACCGCCAAGTCAGCCTGACGGAGGCCAGCAGCGACAGACGCGGTAAGGCCGGCTTGCTGTTCCACCGCAGCGGCAATGGCCGTGTTTTGTTCCCCCAAGGCGCTGGTCAGCCTGATAATATCGCTGATCACCGCCGCCACTTCGCTCACCACTGCGCGCATGGCGCCCATTTCTGTCTGGATGCTGCCCGCGGCCTTGGCCGATTGCGCCGCGAGGCTCCTCACCTCTGAGGCGAGTACCCCAAAGCCCTTGCCCGCTTCGCCAGCGCGCGCCGCTGCTATTTTGGCATTGAGCGCGAGCAGATTGGTCTCTGCCGCGATGCCCCCCATCAGCCCCGTGGCCTCAAGAATGCGCGTGGCGCCGGCATTCAAGCCTTCCAGCAGCCGATTGGCGCGATCCGCCTGTTCTGCCGTGCCGCGCGCTGTTTGTGTTGCGGTGCTGATGCGGATGGAGGCTTCGCAAATCGCTAACGTCAGTTCCTCCACGGCGTCACAGATGGATTGAACGCCATCCCCGGCGACTATCCCTTCCGCCACGGCCGGGCTTTGTGCTGGCGTGCTGATCGCATTGCCTATCGCGTGTTCAAGTTCCCTCGCGATACTTTGGAGGGCAGCGCGTTCCGCTTCGGATGCAAGGTGCTGCTTTTCGGCATGGATCAGGGCGTCACGCATCAAAGCGGCGGCGCGGATGATGTCGCCCACTTCATCCTGACGAGGCTTGCCCGGGAAGTTACTGGCAAGATCACCCTGCGCCATGTTCTCCATGAAAGGTGCAAGCTGCCCCAAGGGGCGGCTGACACGGCTGCGCACGACCCAGCCGATACCGATGATGATGGCAAGGGAGAAAAGCGCCGGAAGCACAATGGCGCCAAGGCCTTGCGTATCCAGGCGCAGTGCCATGGACGCGTAGATGGCTGACCCCAAAATCACGGCGCCGAGGATCGCGAGCATGGTGAATAGAAGGGGCGCAATTCTGATAGGCATCCGGCGGCGTATTCCTTTCAGGGAAGCGCCGCATTCTGCAGGTGCTATCCTTGCTGAAAGGTGACTAACCGGGCTGGACGTAAAAAATTCGTCAGAAGCCGTTAAAGACCCCGGCCTTCGGGGCGGGTTTTTCAAGCACTACCTGGGGCTTTGAAATCGCGGCACCGCCGGCACATTAAAAGAAATACGGATTAGACCAGGCGCGCTTGCCCGCGGCATCTGCCACCACCACACGTGCGAAGCCACCTTCGCGCAGCTTCCCAAGCGGCAAGACGGCCCGGCTTTGCAAGGGGGCCACGGATTGCGCGGCGGATGATCCACGCCCGAGCACCATGATGCTGGATGCCGGGCTGCAATGCACCTCAACGCTATCTTCACCCCAGAGAATGCCTTCTATGCGCGGGCCTTGGCTGGCGTAGAAATGCCCGGCCTTCAGCGCGGCCAGCAGGGCTTCGGGTTCATTTTCGGTCGCCTTCACCATGACCCAGCCGCCGAACCAATCCTCACAGGCGAAATGTGCGTCATCCACGGCGATCAGCGATACGCGCCTGCCATCGGCCAAAAGCTGATCCGCCAGCACGCCGCCACCGCCGCGATCGGTGCGCACTTGGCTGGTGTGGTTGTAGATCTCAACGGCATGAGCCGATGCGATGCTATGGCCATCGGCTGGCGTCAGCCCATACCAACCGGGATGGGCAATCGCGACAAAGGCGCCAGCATCGGCACAGCGTTGCGCGAGTGCCGCGCCATTCTCCTCAGGCGGGGTTGGCGCAAAATCCAAGGGCAGGCCAACGGCCAGGATATGCCAAATCTCCCCAAGTGAGGTCGCCGGCGCATGGACTTCTGCGCCGATCAGCGTGGTGAAGCCGGGCGCGCGGAAGCGGCGTGTATCGGCAATGGGAAAGCCGTAGCGCGCCATGAAGTGATCGGTCAGCGCCATGAAATCATAACCGCCGCGCCGATAGGTTTCCGCCACATCCTCTGGCGCGCGCTGCCCGTCAGACAGGTTGGAATGGGTGTGGATATTGCCCTTCAGGAAGCGCCCCGGCGCGGCGAATACGGGATCAAGCTGCATGAGCGCCTCTGCTGGCAGATGGGTTTCGGTTTTTCTAAAGCCTAAAGGCGGTTGGGGGAATTGCGCACGCCTTGTGGGGAAGGGGCCTCTCCCCGCATGGCGGGCAGGGGTGAGAATTTCCCCGAATTGCGCCCCAAAAAGCAGAATAATCTTTCTTTTTTGAGCCACTTGCGTCGCGCCAAAGACAGGACTTTCTCTTGTGAAATCTTGGAGAAGCCGCATGTCGAAAATCTTCGTCATTCATGAAAACGACGCCTGGGTTGCACCGCTCCGCGCCGCCTTTGCCCGCATTGGCACCCCTTATGAGGAATGGTTCCTGGATGAAGGCGTGCTGGACCTGACCACGCCGCCGCCCGAGGGCGTTTTCTATAATCGCATGAGCGCTTCTTCCCACACGCGCGGCCATACCTATGCCCCCGAATATGCCGGGGCGGTGATTGAACATCTGGAACGCCATGGGCGGCTTTTGGTGAATGGCCGGCGCGCCTTGCAGTTGGAAGTCTCCAAGGTTGCGCAATATGCGGCGCTGGCGGGGTTTGATATCCCAACACCGCCGACGATCGCCGTGGTGGGCACGCAGCATCTTGCAGCGGCAGCGGAAAAGCTGGGCTTCCCCGTGATCCTGAAACATAACCGCGCCGGCAAGGGGCTTGGGGTGCAATTGATCCTGAGCCAGGCCGCACTGCAAGAAGCAGTCGCGAAAATCGCCGCCGACCCTGATCCCTTCGCCGCACCGCGCGATGGGGTTTGGCTGGTGCAGCGCTATATTGAAGCGCCGGAGCCCTTCATCACGCGGGCCGAATTCATCAATGGCAAATTCCTCTATGCCGTGCGGGTGGATACTTCTGAAGGGTTTGAACTTTGCCCGGCAGATGTCTGTGCCCTTGAACCCGGCGCGGTTTGCCCCGCAGTGGCGCCGGGCGAAAAGTTTCGCATCATTGAAGGCTTCACCCACCCCTTGCTGCCGCGCATGGAAGCCTTTTTGCGCGCCAATGGCGTGGGCGTTGGCGCGATTGAATTCATCACGGATCGCGCGGGAAATACCTTCGCCTATGATGTGAATACCAACACGAATTACAACAGCGAAGCGGAAGCCCGCGCCGGGCAATCAGGGATGGGCGCCATTGCGCAATTCCTGACAGGCCTGCTGCAACAGCAACAAGCCAAGGCAGCGTGAGGGCGGCTGCACTTCACCCTGGCGGGATATCCGCCAGGGCGTAGAAAACCTGCTTGCCCGCCTGCGTGAAGCGCGCGACTTCCTGATCCGCGCCTTGGCTTGGTCCGCCAAGGCGCAGCACTGCATCGCAGCGTTCCGCGAGTGCGAGCGAGATGGGCATCATCACCTCATCAAACACATCCGCTTGCGCCGCAGCAATAATGGGCAGCGCCATATTCACGCCAATTACCGGCACATGACCAAGGCGCAGTATGGCGAGCGCCGCGTGGTTCATTTCCGCAAGCCGCGCGGCGCGTAGCGCCGCATCCGCGCCACCGCTGGTATAGGGTGCCGCGATCATGATCCACATGGGTCAGCCGAAAGTGCTGAGCAGATCATCCACCTGCGCCGGCGTCAGGCTCCGCGCGCCCGCGCCGCGCAGCAGCAGCGCGAGGCGCGCGGCTTCTTCCAATTCCTCAGCGGCATGCACCGCATCTTCCAGCGTGCGGCCTGATACCACGGGGCCGTGATTGGCCAGCAGCACAGCCTTTGCAGTTTTGGCCGCTTCGTGAATGTCGCTTTCCATCGCCGCATCGCCCGGACGATAATAGCGGATCACCGGCAAAAGCCGCCCGACACGCATGACGAAATAGGGCGTCAGCGGCGGGATGGGCGCCGTTTCATCCGGGGCGGCGAGGCAGGCGATGGCGGTGGCATGGGTTGAATGCAAATGCACCACCGCAGCAGAATCGGGCCGCGCGGTCAGCACCGCGCGATGCATGAAGACTTCCTTGGAAGGCTTATCGCCCGACACATGCGAAAAATCCGGCGCAAGCTTTGAGATGCGCGCGGGATCAAGCCGCCCCAGGCAGGAATTGGTCGGCGTCATCAGGAAGCCATCGGGCAGGCGCACGCTGATATTGCCTGCCGTGCCCACGGAATAACCGCGCGCGAAAAGCGAGGCACCAAGCGCGGCAAGCTGTGCGCGTAGCGCTGCCTCATCCATGGTCAAAGGCCTTCAGGAAGAAATCACGCGCGCCGAAATTGCCGGATTTCAACGCCAGATGCAGCCCGCGCGGTTCGGCGAAAGTCCAGGGCACACCTGGATCGATTTCGGGTCCAATGCGCAGCGCCGTCACGCCAAGGCGCTGCACCACGGCACCTGATGTCTCTCCGCCGGCCACCACCAAGCGGCCCACGCCTTGCGCGACCAGCCCTTCGGCAATCGCGGCCATGGCGGTTTCAATCAAGGCGCCGGCGGCATCGCGGCCAAGCT
Organism: uncultured Rhodospirillales bacterium; assembly: GCA_903844785.1. GTDB lineage: Bacteria > Pseudomonadota > Alphaproteobacteria > Acetobacterales > Acetobacteraceae > Neoroseomonas. Next base: position 14,205 of record CAIMVB010000349.1, read on the forward strand.
TCGCCTGCAAGGCCGCGACCTTTTCTGGCGGTGCGCTGGCGGCGATTACCACCGGGCGATCTGCGGCCAATTTGCCCGTGACCCATTCGAGTGCTTGCGCGGTCAAGGCCGCCGCATCGGGCGTGGCGAGTGCATCCAATTCCAGCACCGGCACATGATCCCGCGCGAGGCCGATTTGCCCCAGTGTGGCGCGCGAACAAGACCCGGCAACCACCGCAGCCATGCCCTGCATCGGCGGCAGGCTGGCCGCATTGCCGCGCGCGGGCAGCAGGCCGGCACGACGGAAATTCTCGGGCAGGCCCATCGCCACACCTGACCCGCCAGTGATCAGCGCATGCTGCGCTGCCGCTTCACCAATCGCGAGCAAATGCTGATCTGTCACGGCATCCACAATCGCGTAGCGCCGGCCTTGTTCGGCAAGCCGCATCATGGCCTGGCGGGTGGCAGCGGCGCCCTGTTCCACGGTGTTGAAAGGCACCAGCCCAACCGCGCCATCCGTCTGCCGTCCCAGGACGCGCACAAGATTCGCATCTGTCATCGGCGTCAGCGGGTGGTTTTCCATGCCGCTTTCATTCAGCAGCGCATTGCCGACAAAAAGATGCCCAAGGTAGATGGTGCGGCCATTGGTCGGGAAAGCCGGGCAGGCCAAGGCAAAGCCTGAACCCAGGCGCTTCAACAGCGCATCCGCCACTGGGCCGATATTGCCTTGATCCGTGCTGTCGAAAGTCGAGCAATATTTCCAGAAAATCTGCTTCGCCCCGGCAGCGAGCAGCGCATCACACGCGGCGAGCGATTGCGCCACGGCTTCACCCACCGGCGCGGTGCGCGACTTCAGCGCGATGATGATCGCATCTGCTTCCGGCAAAGGCCCGGTCGGCACGCCAATCACCTGCACGGCCGTCATGCCGCCCTTGACCAGCGTATTGGCGAGGTCCGTCGCCCCGGTGAAATCATCCGCGATGCAGCCGAGAAGAAGAGGCATTTTTAACTACCTTGCAGGAGGAAGGGCGAGGAAATCCTGATGGCCGATGCGCACGGCAAGCTGCCCGGCATCTGCCTGATCCTGCCTGATATCCAGCCAATCCAGAATGGCATCAGCGCCGCGTCTTTCCCAGCCGAGTGCGGCCGTGGCATGGCCATCGGCAATGGCGCGGGTGAAGGCGCGGGCACGACGATCCACCAACCAATCACTCGGCGCGCGATGAATGGCATAGCCATGCGCGGCGAAGGCTTCGGCTAGTGCGGCAGGCGCCTGCGGGCCGAGTGATGCGCCACCAAAGCCCTTGTCGCGTGCCTGATCTCGGCGAAAGCCGCGCGCTACCAGCGCATCGGCTGGATGCGGCGGGCTGAAGCGTTCACGCCCGGTCACATTCAGCGCGGCGTAGAAGGGCAGGCGCCGCGCAGCACAAGCAGCCGCCATGGCTTCCACCCAACCGCGTGAGACCAAATCGCAAAGCGCGGTGCTGAGAACAGCATCCACGCGTTCCAGCGGCAGATTGGCAGGTGCTGCGGCAAGATCGGCAAGGATCGCTTCAACGCGCCAAGCGCCTGCGGGGCTATGCACCAAAAGCGCGCTACGGCCCGGATTGGTGGCGGGCCAGCCTACGGCCTCTGCCCGTTCGGCAATGGTGTCAAAAGCGCGGGAGACTAATTCCGGATCGCTATCTACCAGCGTCCAGCTTTGTGCGCGGCCAATGAAATGACCAAGCCAGCGGAGCAAGCTGCCGGTGCCCGCGCCAAGATCCAGCAGGCGTGGTCGCGCAGGCAGGGAAGCCGCGAGCATTTCGGCCAATTCCGGATTGCGCGCGACCGCGTCATGCGGTTCGCGCAGATCAAGCCAATCGCCGTCAAAGCTTTCGGTCATGGTGTCAGCGCTTTCAGAAACGCAGCAGCGCGGTCTGACCAGCGCGGCAGCGCCTGGCCGGCCTGCCAGGAAGCTTCGGCCATATCGGCGCGGAGTGCGGTATCAAAAATCGGCCGGCGCATCGCGCGCGACAGGGAATTATAATCATCCACCGCCGCAACCACTGCCGCCGCTTCCGGCACAATATCCGCAATCGCGCCGCCCGAGGTGATGGCCAAAGGCAGGCCGCGCGCCATGGCTTCCGCCGCCGCCATGCCATAGCCTTCAAAACGTGTCGCAAGGCCAAAAAGATCAGCCCGCGCATATTCCGCCTCCAGCGCCGCATCGGGGAGCGCGCCCAGGAAGCGCACACGCTGCGCGATGCCAAGCTCGGCCGTCAGTGCACGCAGCCCATCGGCATGAACAGGATCACGCGTTGCATCGCCGGCAATGGCCAGCGACCAATCGAGATCGGTCAGCCGCGCCAGCGCGCGCAACAACACATCATGCCCTTTGCGCGGCACCAGCAGGCCAACACTCAGAATGGCGCAGCCCGGGCCAGCGGAACCGACAGCACGCGGCGCCGGGTCAGTGCCCGGTTCAACCACGGTGATGCGGGCAGGGTCCACGCCAAAATCTGCTGGCAGGCTGCGCGCTGTCAGGTTCGATGTGGTGATAATCCGCGCGCAGGCATTGAACAGCACACGCTCAGCGGCCTTCAGCGCGGCCCGCCATGAGTCTGGCGCACCGGGTTCCAGCGCCGTTGGGTGATGGATCAGCGCCACCGCGCCGCGTTTGGTGAGTTCATCGGCCAGCGGCAAGAAACTTGGCAGGCCCAGCCCATCAATCACAATACGCGCGCCCGCTGGAATGTCGGTCAAAGCGGCGCGGGCGGCTTCAGTCGCCTCATCATCAGGGAAGGGATGGCGCCCGGCCAATTCCACCACGCGCATTTCCTGCCCAAGCGCGCTGAGCCCTTCGACCATGCGGCGATCATAAATATAGCCGCCAGAAATCGCGCTGAAGGGCGCGGGGACGAGGAGGTGGATGGCTCGGTTCATGTGGTCTTCCGGGCGCCTTTCTGCGGATCCCAAGGGTCTATCACCGCTATGCCACAACCGGCAAAATCGGTGATGTTGCGGGTGGCCATGGCGGCGCCATGGGCCCGGGCGGTGGCGGCGATCTGGCAATCGGCGAAGCTTATGGGCCGGCCCGCCGCGCGGCGTTCCAGAAACACCAGCACAAAGGCGCTGGCGGCGGCGCTGTCAAAGGGAAGGATGCGGCCCGCAAAATCTTCGGCGATCATGGCGTCAATTTCTGCCATCAGGCGCGCGCGCCGCTTGCCCTCTGGCAGCATGGCGGCGCCGCGGCGCAATTCAGCCTCGGCTATTGCGCTCAGATAGAGATCGATGGAAGCCTGGTTGGCGAACCAGCGCAACACGGCCTGATCAGGTTCAGGACGCATGAGTTCAGAAACCACATTTGTGTCCAGCAGGATCATGCGCGGCGCCGGGGTCAATCCAGGCGGGGGGCGTCGGGCATGGGATCGCGCGCGGGCAGGTCAAGCTCCACGCCGCCGAGGGCAGCAAAACGGCGATGAATGGCCTGGCCCAAATCCGGCGAAGGCGCGACCCTTCCCATGGCTTGGCGCAGGATGTCTCTTGCCTCTTCTTCCATGGAACGGCCATGTTCAGCGGCGCGGATGCGGAGTTGCCGCTTCAGCGCCTCATCAATATTGCGAATGGTGATGGCGGCCATGGCGCCCCCTTTTCGTTGCCAGCGTTGTAAGCATTGATAGCAATGCAATCAAGTGGCTTGAGGGCTTGATCGGCCTCAGCCCGGCTCCTCGCCCGGTGCCCCTTCATAAGCGGCCCAGGCGATATGGCTTTCGCGCAGCAGCACCTTGAGGCCCGTGACAGCCTTGCCGCCCGCGCCAAGCCGGCCCTCCGCCAGCGCGGCAGACAGGCAACGATGGATATGCAGGCAGAGATATTCCGTGGTGGTGTTCTGCCCGGCGAAGACCGGTTCTGCATCCAGATTGCGATAATCGAAGCCATCCAGAATGTGGCGCAATTCCACCTTGGCGGCGGCGATATCCACCAGCAGGTTCAGCGGGTCGAGCTTCGGCGCGCGAAATTCCGCCTCCACAACGAAGGTGGCGCCATGCAGGCGCTGGGCGGGGCCGAATTCGGCGCCGCGGAAGGAATGGGCGATCATTACGTGATCAACGACGGTCAGGCTGAACATGGTTTGGTTGTATCCTCTTCAGTCGGGCGCGTCATGACCCGTAGGTGACAAGGGGGCAAAGCGGCGCGGGCTGACCGGGGGCGGGGTTGAGCAGGCCGGGCAGCGCCTCAGGCAAATCCTCAAACCGCGTGGCGGGGCCGATCAGCGCTTCAAGTGCCGGGTCTGCAAGCAGGCCGAGCGCGTGCGCCATGCGGTCGCCAAAGCTGCGGCGCCCACGCATGGCGGGTGCGACGGCGCCGACCTGGCTGGAAATTAAGCGTAGGCGGCGGGAATGAAACGCCTCGCCTAAGGGCAGCGCCACTTCCTGTGCGCCGAACCAGGAAGCTTCGATGATGCGCGCTTCAAAAGCCGCAAGGCTGAGTGCTTGGCGGAGCCCGGCCGAATTGGCGCTGGCATGGATGATCAATTCCTGATCGGCAGGCGCCGCTTCGGGGGCGGCGAAGCGGATGCCAAGCGCCTCGGCAATGCTGCGGCGGGAAGCATCGAGGTCTATGATCGTCACCGCCATGGCCGGGATGCGCGCCAGCAGATAAGCCACCAGCAGCCCAACCACGCCGGCGCCAATCACCAAGGCGCGTTCGCCGGGCAGAGGCTGCGCATCCCAAAGAATATTCAGCGCGGTTTCCATATTGGCGCCAAGCACGGCGCGGCTATCCGGCACCGCATCCGGGATGGGGATACACATGGCGGCGGGTGCGAGGAAGACATCCTGATGCGGGTGGAGGCAAAACACGCGCTTGCCTTGCAGTTCTGCCGCGCCTTCGATGACGCGGGCCACGGCTGAGTAGCCGTATTTGACTGGGAAGGGGAACTCGCCCGCCTGCAAGGGGCAGCGCATCACGCCCCATTGGTTTTCTGGCACCTTGCCCGCCAGCACCAGCCGTTCCGTCCCACGCGAAATGCCTGAAGCCAGCATCCGCAGCAATACTTGGTCAGCACCGCGCGCGGGCAGGGCCTCTGCGCGGAGTTCCGCCTGTCCCGGCGCGATGGTCCACAAGGCGCGCGCGATGGTCATGCAGGGCCCCCGGGCTTCGCGCGATCCAGCGCGGCGTCAATCAATATATCCGGCGCAATATCATGCACGCGCCAGGCAAAGCGCAGCCCATCGGCGATGCGCGCCACTTCCGGCAAGGTGAAGGCAGGAATGCCGGACCCAAGCAGCACGGGCGCCACGGTGACATGCAGCCGATCAAGGCAGCCCGCCGCGAGAAAGCGCGAAACCGTGAGCCCGCCGCCTTCGACGAAAATGCGGGAAGCACCGCGCGCCTTCAGCGCCGCAAGCAAGGCCGGAATGGCCAGCCCGCCACCAGCGGCGCGCGGCAGGCGCAATACTTCGGCCATGCCATGCTGATCCGCGCCCCCCGCATCGGCGGCGCAGACCAGCAGCGTGGGCGGCCCGCCTTGGAAAATACCGTAATCGGCGGAGAGTTTGCGATCCGTATCCAGCACGACGCGCAGCGGATCAGGCCCCGGTGCTTCGCGCGTGGTCAGGCGCGGATTGTCATGCCGCACCGTGCCCGCCCCCACCACCACGGCATGGCAAAGCGCGCGCAGCCGATGCGTATGCAGAATATCGCCCGGGCCGCCGATCCATTGGCTGGAACCGCCCGCGGTGGCGATGCGCCCATCAAGCGTTTGCGCGAGGCGCCCGATCACCCGGCAGCCGTCAGCGGCTGCGGGCGGCGCCAGTACCGGGCCAAATAGCGCGGCAAGCGGGCCAGCAGGCAGGGCGTCAGCGCCGCCATCGCGCAAGGCGAGCAGCGCTTCCCAGGCCGAAAGGTGATTGCCGGTATCCATCCGCGCCTAAATGCCTGAGTGGAGCCCGGCGCGCCAGAGTGGGGCTCGCGGGTGCCGGGGGTGCATCGCGGAAAAACTTGAATGCTGCTTGACTTCAAGCTTAGGCTCTAAGAACGAAATGTTTCGTACCTGTTCAGGAGCCTTGGCAGCATGCGGCGCTGGCTAAGTGACGAAAAGAACGCAAATATTGTTGTGAATGCTTTGGCTTTTGGTGTGACGTTCGCCTTGGTCCCGCGTCTTTTCAAAGACGAGCATATCCTAGTCCGGTGGCTGCTGATTTCCTATGGCGTGGTCACTTTGACTCTTATCGGCCAATACGTTGCGAAGATGATGCGGAACGCAAAAAACCAATTTTGCCCGCCCGATATGACCAAATGAACGAGCCGCTGCATTTTATCGGTTTTGAGCGCGGGGACTTTTCGAGGGAGGCTGAAAGCCATGAATGAAGCAAAGTCCCGAGTAAACATCCTGGATGGCGTGGTGGCCGGGTTTTCGGCTTTCGTTGGCATGACTTTAACGCGCATTTTTTCTGACGAGGAACCCATTCTGATCAGAGTTTCGTTGGGTGTCGTGATTGCAGTAGTGACAGCCCTTTGTTTGAATTCCGTCATAAGGATTTTCAGAAAATCCAGGACCAAGCGCTAGTTTCTGGTTGGCTGTCGCGGCGTGGCGCGAAGAGTAAGCTCAAGGCGCCGCCAAATTGATGGCAAAAAACGGCAGCAGCGCCTGCATGATCAGCCCCGCTGCGACCGGCAGGAAGAAGGAAGACGCCAGCCGCAGCGCCACAAAGCGCCAGCCCAGCACCGGGTATTCCCAAGTCAGGATGCGGTGCATCGCGTAAACTGACCAGGCCGTGAGCAGCGCGGTCATTTGCGCCACACCTGCCCCCGCCTTGCTGAAGGTGATCACCAAGGGAAAGGTCACGAATGGCCCGCCCGGCATGACCCCGCCGGCGAGTGACGCGATCAAGATGCCCGAAAGCCCGGAATCATCGCCAAGCCATTCGGTCGCGATGTCTGCAGGCACCAGTTCTGACAGAAACGCGGCCATGGGCAGCGCCACGCAAAACATCGGCAGAATGCGCCAAAAGCCGCGATTGGTTTCCACCACCGCGCGTTTGGCCTGGGGGACGCCGCGGCGGATGCACAACGCCAGCACGGCAAGGGCGATGACCCAGAGAATAATTTGCGGTCCGCTCATTTCGGCGGTTCCCAGGCAATCGGCACGCGCCGCGCCAGCCAGCCCGCGATCATCGGCATGGGGAAGGTGATCAGCGTGCGCAGCAGCGCGAAATCCAAGCCCAGCAGCGGGGCTTCATAGACCAACAACTTCTGAAAGCCATTGAGCGACCAGGCAAGAATGAAGGCGACCAGTGCGCCCTTATCCGCCCCGGCACCGGCCAGCACCAGCACCAGCGGGAAGGCCGCCATGGGTCCACCAGGGGAGAGCGTGCCGACGAGCGTTGCGATGAACAGCCCAAATAGCCCGCTATCCGCCCCCATCCAGCGCGCCAGCGCATCGGGGGACAGCAATTGCCGCAACGCCGAGGCCAGCAGCAGCCCCGCCACCAAGGATGGCACAATGAACAGGAACAAGTCCCAGGCATGCCAAAGCGCCGTCATGAAGGCGCCAGTGCCCCGCAAGTGCCAGGTAGCAAGCCCTGCCGTCACGGCGATGAGGAAGATGACCACGAGGGAGGCGTGGCGGCGGAGCAGGATCAACACGCGGCGCAAACTGCAACTTGGGGACGCTACGCGCAAGAGAGGGCGGGGGGAGGGGAAACCTCCCCCCGAACTCGCCCGCCGATAACGGGGAGGGTGCGGCGCGATGGGGATCCACCCACACCCAACAGGAACAAAAACAGAACTAACAGCCCTTTATGGAGTCTGGCAAGCCCCCTTATGGCAAGCCGCGCCGGCGGGGCTATAAGCGCCCATCATGAATGACACCTCCACCCGCGTGCTCACGATCAGGCTTTGGCGTTCCTATGTCCGCCAGCATGGCAAGGGCATTGCGCTTGCCTTGGTCTGTACACTGGCCGTGGCGGGGCTGACCGCGCTTTACCCGATTGTGATCCAACAGGCTTTTGACCTGTTCACCGCCGGGGATGAGCGGGTGCTGTGGCTGATCCCCCTGGTGATCATTGTGGTGACATCTTCCAAGGCGCTGGCGCAATTTGGTCAGGCGGTTTCCATTCAATCCGTGGTGCTGCGCGTGGTGGAAAACCTGCAACGCGATTTGTTCAAGGCGCTAACCTGGGCGGATTTGGCCAATGTGGCGCGCGATGCACCGGCGCGCCATGCCGCGCGCTTCACTACCGATGCGGGCTTGATCCGCGAAGCGCTGACGAAATCCATTAATTCCATCGCCGATGTACTGACGCTGGTTGGCCTCATAGGGTCCATGCTGTGGCTTGATTGGCAAATGTCGCTGATTGCCGCGCTGCTTTATCCCATCGCGATTGTACCCATCCTCAAGCTTGGCAAGCGCATCCGCCGCGCATCAGGCGGCATGCAGGATCGTGTGGGCGATGCGGCAACGCGGCTGACCGAAAGCTTTGGCGCCGCGCGTGTTATTCGCAGCTACCGGCTGGAAGCGGCCGAGGAAGCGCGCGCCAATACGCTTTTCACCCGCCTGCGAGAGGCGATTTTCGGCATCCAACGCACCCGCGCTTCGCTTGATCCCATGCTGGAAGTGCTGGGCGGGCTGGCAGTGGCGGCGGTGCTGGGTGTGGTGGGTTTTCGTGTGGCAAGCGGACAGGGCACGATTGGGGAATTCACGGGCTTTGTTGCTGCCGTGCTGATCGCAGCACGACCGGTGCGCGCGCTTGGCTCACTCAATGCGGCCTTACAGGAGGGTCTTGCCGGGCTCTCGCGGGTTTTCGGCATTATCGACACGCCGCGCCAGATCACGGCCCCCATTGCGCCGGCAGTGTTGCCTGCGGGTGGCGGGCGCATTGCCTTTGAAGCGGTGGGCTTTCGCTATGAAAGCGTGCCGGATGCCGCGCTGGCAGGCCTGAGTTTTGCGGCCGAGCCTGGCCAGACAGTGGCTTTGGTTGGTCCTTCCGGCGCGGGCAAATCCACGGCACTTGCACTGGTGCCGCGGCTTTATGACGTGACCGAAGGGCGCGTTTTGCTGGATGGCGTTGATATCCGCGACCTTAGCCTTGAAAGTCTGCGTGATGCGCTGGCCTATGTTGGGCAGGATGCGGTGATTTTTGAAGATACGGCCTTTGCCAATATTGCCTGCGGCAGGCCGGGTGCGACGGCGGCGGAAGTTGAAGCGGCAGCCCGCGCGGCGGCAGCGCATGATTTCATCAGCGCCTTGCCTGCTGGCTATCAAACCGAACTTGGCCCTAGCGGTAATCGGCTTTCAGGCGGCCAGCGGCAGCGCCTGGCACTCGCGCGTGCCCTGCTGCGAGACCCCCGCGTGCTGCTGCTGGATGAAGCGACCAGCGCGCTGGATGCGGAGAATGAAGCGCTGGTGCAGGAAGCGCTGGCGCGGCTCCGCCAAGGCCGCACCACTTTGGTGATCGCGCACCGCCTGGCAACCGTGCGCGATGCGGACCGGATTGTGGTGATGGATGCCGGCCGCGCCGTGGAACAGGGCAACCATCAGGAACTGATGGCGGCCGATGGGCTTTACGCCCGGCTGGTACGCACCCAGGCTTTTGCGGGATAATTTCGGCTAGGCATCCAAAGCTTCGGCGGCGATGCGCCCGGCATTTTCCTGAATGAAACGAAAGCGCAATTCCGGGCGCCTTCCCATCAATTCTTCCACCCTTTCACTGGTGAAGGAACGGTCTTCCGGCGCCAGCATCACGCGCAGCAAGGTGCGTTTCTTCGGGTCCATGGTGGTTTCCTTAAGCGCTGCGGGCGGCATTTCGCCAAGGCCTTTGAAGCGGCTGACTTCGACCTTTTGGTTCGATTTGAAGCGCGCTTTCAACACACGCTCCCGATCCGCATCATCCATCGCATAGACGGAAACGCCGCCCGCTTGCAGGCGATAAAGCGGCGGCTGCGCCAGAAACACGCGGCCCTGCCGCACCAATTCTGGCAATTCGCGATAGAAGAAAGTCAGCAAAAGGGCGGCGATATGCGCGCCATCCACATCCGCATCGGTCATGATGACAATGCGCCCATAGCGCAGCCGCGCGATGTCAAACCGATCACCAACGCCACACCCAAGGGCTTCGATCAAATCCTTCAATTCCTGATTCTGGCGCAGCTTTTCCACACTGGCGCTGGCGACATTCAGGATCTTGCCGCGAAGGGGCAACACGGCCTGGGTTTCGCGGTCCCGTGCCTGTTTGGCGGAACCGCCGGCGGAATCGCCCTCCACCAGGAAAAGCTCCGTGCCATCGGCGCTTTCGCGCGCGCAATCGGAAAGCTTGCCGGGCAGGCGGAGCTTACGCGTTGCGGTCTTGCGCGGTGTGTCTTTCTCCGCGCGGCGGCGCAGCCTGTCCTCGGCGCGTTCAATGGCGAAGGCGAGGAGATTATCCGCCGTTGCTGGATCGCCCGCCAGCCAATGATCGAAATGATCGCGCAAGGCCAATTCCACGAGGCGCGCGGCTTCCGGGCTGGTCAGCCTGTCCTTGGTTTGGCCTTGGAATTGCGGTTCGCGGATGAAAACCGAAAGCATCCCCGCCATGGGGCCGAGCAAATCTTCCGCTGTCACATTGGCGGCGCGCTTTTCTTTCTTGAGTTCACCATAGGCGCGCAGCCCCTTCACCAGCGCGGTGCGGAAGCCCGCTTCATGCGTGCCGCCCTGCGGGGTTGGGATGGTATTGGCATAGGTATTCAAAAACCCATCGCCGCGTTCCACCCAGCTTGCCGCCCATTCAACGCGCCCCGCGCCTTCGGGGAATTCAGCTTCCCCAGACCAAGCCGCGGGGACAACCGTGGGCCGGCCTTCCAGCGCGGCGCTCAGGAAGTCCGCGAGGCCGCCCGGGAAATGCAGCACGGCTTGGGGTGGTGTTTCATCCTTGATCAGCGCGGGATCACAAGCCCAGCGGATTTCAACACCGCGATACAAATACGCCTTGGACCGGCAGAAGCGATAAAGCCGTTCCGGGCGGAAGGTGTGCTTGGCAAAAATCTCCGGGTCGGGCTTGAAGCGAATGGTTGTGCCGCGCCGGTTTTGCACCGCGCCCGCATCCTTCAGCTTCGTGATCGCCTTGCCGCGCGAATAGGCTTGCGTGAACAGCATACGGTCGCGCGCGACCTCAACCTCCATCCGCTCAGACAGCGCATTCACCACCGATGAACCCACGCCATGCAACCCGCCCGAGGTGTCATAGGCCTTGCCGGAGAATTTGCCCCCGGAATGCAGCGTGGTCAGGATCACTTCCAGGGCGCTGAGCTTCGGGAATTTGGGGTGCGGGTCCACCGGAATGCCGCGGCCATTATCGCGCACGGTCAGCCAATTATCGGCTTCCAGCGTTACTTCGATCCGGTCAGCATGGCCGGCCACGGCTTCGTCCATGGCGTTGTCGATGATCTCAGACGCCAGATGATGCAGCGCGTTTTCATCCGTGCCGCCAATATACATGCCAGGGCGCCGCCGGACGGGCTCCAGCCCCTCCAGAACCTCGATATCCTTGGCGGAATAGCCTTCCTGCTGCCCGCCGCCCCCCTTGCGAGGGCCGCCGCGGCCGAAAAGATCGTTCATGTCTTGTTCCCTAATTCGGGGCGAAGATAACGGGGCTCGCGCCCAGAAACAACGCGCTTGCCGAGTCGCGGCTGCAGCTTTGCGTTTGTCCAAAACCATTTACGGGTGATAAATCCTAATCAATGTAATTACGCATTGATTGAAGGATCGGCATCGACCCATGCGGCAGCAGCCCCGCCCGGCCAAGGCGGCACCATCCCCCGTGAAGCCCGTGGATCAGGCGCGGCTTGAAGAAAGCCTGCGGGCGCGTCTGGCAGAGGCGCCAGCAAATGGCGCCGCCTGGCAGCAATTGGCCGCCATTCTGGCTGGCAAGGGCCGCCATGCTGAAGCGGCAGAGGCCTTTGGCAAGGCGGTGGCGCATGGCCAGCCCCTGGCCGCACTTTGCACGCCCTATGCGCTGGCGCTGTCCAATGCCGGGCGCCATGCCGATGCGGCGGAACTTGTCGCCCCGCTGCAGGCGCGCAAGCCCAAGGATTTCGCCCTGGCCAATCTGCTTGGCGTGATGCTGAAGCGCGCCGGGCGGTTTGAGGAGGCTGTGGCGATTCTGGAATCCGCCAAACGGCTGGAGCCCAAAAACGCTTCGCCCTGGCAGAATATGGGAAATGCGGAAGAAGCGCGCGGCAATTACGCCGCCGCCGCCACGGCCTTCCAAGGCGCGGTCAGGCTGGATCCGCGTAATGGCGAATTATGGCGGTTGCTCGGGCGCATGCAGCGCGCCTTGAATGACCAGGCAGCGGCGCGTGCGAGCTTCCTGAAGGCGTTTGAATATCAGCCCAAGGATCAAAATACGCTGAATGATCTGATGGGGATTTTGATTGATACCGGCGATATCGAAGCCGCCATTCCTGTGGTGGCCCGCGCGCGGCAATTCCGCCAGGGCGATCGTTCGCTGGATGTGATGCATGCGCGCATGTTGCTGCGCCTTGGCCGGCGCGATGAAGCCCGTGCGGTGATTGATGGCATCCTTGCCGAAGATCCGGGCGAAAGGCAGGCCAATCTTTTCCTGTCCCGCATGGCGGGGGATGGAGATCGGCGCTTGGCGAATGAAGCGCTGAAGCGTGCCCATGAAGCGAACCCCGATGCGGCGGATGTGCAGGCGGCCTATATCGAAAGCCTGTCGCGCGCGCGGTATGACAGTGAAGCCGCGCATTTGGAAGAATCCTACCGGCTTTCAATTGATTTCATGAAGCGGCATCCGGATAAGGTGGCGCGCAATTCGCGTTCGCTCCGCACCGTGTTTCAGCGCGTGATGGATTTGGAACAATTGGACGCCACTGGCGCCATTCCGAATCTTTTGCCGCATTGGCAGGCGGAAGGCCGGCATTCTTCCGTTCATTATGAATTGGGCCAGGTGCATAGCCTGGAAGAACGCATCGGCATGGTGGAATGGCATCGCAATTGGGGCCGGGGCGTGCAAAAGCGGATCAAGCCGCTGCCCGCCGCGCCCGCGCTGCAGATGCCGCGCAAATGGCGCATCGGCTTCCTGTCCAGCGATTTGCGCAACCACCCCGTTGCCTATTTCTGCATGCCGCTGCTTGAACAATATGATCGTGATCGGTTCGAGGTTTTCTGTTATTCCTTCTATGAAGGCGAACGAGATGTGATTCAGGCAGAGCTTGAAAAATCCACCAATTTCCGCTGGTGGCCGCATCGCCCGGATGACCAGGTGGCCGCCGATATCGCCAAGGATAATCTTGACCTGCTGTTTGAATTGGGCGGCAGCACGGCGATGAATAAGCTTGAAGTCATGGCCTATCGCCCCGCTCGGCTTGGGGGCAGTTGGCTTGGCTATCCGCATTCGGCGGGGCTTGAGACGATTGATTACATTCTGGTGGACCCGTACATCAAACCGGAAGATCCACGGTTACTCATTGAAAAGCCCTTCGAATTGCCGGAAACCTGGGTGACGGTGGGTGGCCGGCTTGGCTTTTATGAAGTGCCGATTGATCTGGAAATCCCGGAAGACCGGCGCGGTTTTGTCACCTTCGGCACTGCCAATAACCCTTATAAATACACCAAGCTTTGCATTGATACCTGGGCTGCGGTGCTGAGGCGCGTGCCGAATTCGCGCTTCATCTTCATCCGCCCTGAAGCGGGAGGGCCATCCTTCCTGGAAAATACCCGCGCTGCCTTCGCCGCGCGTGATGTGGACCCGGATAGGATCGAATTTGTCGGCATTCGTGGCAAGCATCTGCCGCATTACAACAAGATGGATATCTCGCTTGATACGCTGCCGCATGTGGGTGGCACCACTACTTGCGAAAGCATTTGGATGGGCGTGCCTTGCGTTTCGCTCGTGGGGCCGGGCTTTGCCGAACGGCTTTCCTATTCCA
>CAIMVB010000350.1 GCA_903844785.1 uncultured Rhodospirillales bacterium
ATCATGCCCCCCCAGGACGGCATCCAAAGCATGACAGAAAACACCATGCCAAGCGTCTGCGCCCAATCTGGCAAAGCCGTGTAGTGCAGATGGTGTGGACCCGCCCAGATGTATAAAAAAATCAAGGTCCAGAAATGTACAATCGAAAGTCGGTAGGAATAAACCGGCCGATCCGCCTGCTTCGGGATCAGATAATACATCATCCCAAGGAAGCCCGCGGTCAGAAAGAAACCGACCGCATTATGGCCATACCACCATTGGATCATTGCACCTTGCACGCCAGCCGGCGCGGAATAGGAATGTGATGATCCAAGGCTGATGGGGATCGAGATATTATTCCCGATATGCAACACCGCGACGGTAATGATGAAGGCAAGGAAGAACCAATTCGCCACATAGATATGCGGTTCTTCGCGGCGAATAACGGTACCGCCAAAGGCGATCAGGTAGAACACCCAGACCACCGTCAGCCACAAATCCACATACCATTCCGGTTCGGCATATTCCTTGCCCTGGGTGATACCCAGCACATAGCCCAGCGCCGCCATGACAATGACGAATTGATAGCCCCAGAACAGGAACCACCCCATATCATCGCCGCCAAACAGCCTGGCGCGGCAGGTACGCTGCACGATGAACAGGCTGGTCAGGAACAGCGCATTGCCGCCAAAGGCGAAAATCACCGCGCTTGTATGCACCGGGCGCAGCCGCCCGAAGCTTGTCCATTCCAGATCGAGGTTCAGCAGCGGAAAGGCGAGCTGTAGCGCAATGACAACGCCCACCAAAAAACCCACAACACCCCAGAAGGTAGTGGCTATGGCAAAGGCGCGGATCGGGCCTTCCACGTAAACTGGCGGATCCGCCGGCACATAATGCCCTGCGGTGGCTGTAGCGGCCATGCTTGGTCTCCCTCAGGATACGGGACTGGAAACGCCCCACATCTTTCGGCAGAAAAGGCCGCCATCGCCGTAACGTCCTTGATCCTGATCAATTTCGGATGGGGACCAGGCGCTAAATTGCACCCTTCATTGCCCAGGGCTTCCGCCCGCAGGCAAGGGAGGGAAATGTTCCATGCCAAGCGATGTACCCATCGCGCCGCGCCGGCTTACCATTCGAAAGGTCGCGCCTGATCGCCCCTGGATCTGGCTGAATGCCGGTTGGCGCGATTTGATGACGAATCCCAGGATTGGTTTCTTCTACGGTGCAGCCCTGGCCGCTGCCGGTTGGTTGCTGATCTTGCTGCTGCTTTGGGTGCGCTCGGCCTGGGTGATCCTGCCGGCTTCAGCGGGGTTTTTCATGGTGGCCCCCCTTCTCGCCACCGGGCTTTATGAGGCAAGTCGACTACGCGCTGCGGGCAATTCAGTCACGTTTAGCGCCTGTCTGCGCGGCTTCACACGCAATGGTCAGCAGCTTGCGTTTTTGGGCGTAGTGCTGGTGATCCTGCATTTGTTCTGGGTACGCGTTGCGGCGCTAATATTCATGCTGATGTTTGGCATTAATTTCACCCCCAGCATCGAAAACCTGCCAATGGCAATGCTGCGGTCGGATATGCTGCTGCCTTTCCTGATCATCGGCACGGGCGCAGGCGCTATTCTAGCTGCCGTGGCATTTTCAATCTCGGCGATTTCTATCCCGATGCTGGTGGACCGCGATGTCTCGGCCATGGAAGCGATCAGCCTTTCCATGCGCGCTGTCATGACCAATCCGGGCGCGATGATTTTCTGGGCCGGGCTGATTGTAGTGTTTACCGCCTTCGCCATGGTGCCCTTCTTCCTGGGCTTGGCGCTGGTGGTGCCGCTGATTGGGCATGCCACCTGGCATGCCTATAAGGACCTAGTCATCGAAGCCTGATCAGGGCCGCATGGTCAGCGCGGCCATACCCGTACCGCGCAAGGGTTCTGCAATGCGCGCGAAATCGCACAGCAGTGGGCGGGTTTCGCGCGGGTCTATGATTTCTTCCACCCAGAAGGCTTCCGCGGTGCGAAAGGGGGAACGCAGTTTTTGCAGCCGTTCATCAATCTCCGCGATTTTCGCCACCGGGTCTTCGGCGGCGGTGACTTCCGCCGCATAGGCAGCCTCGATCCCGCCCTCCAGTGGCAGCGATCCCCAGCGCCCGGATGGCCAAGCATAGCGCATGGAATAGCGCCCGGCAGGTTGGTGCACCACGCCCGCGACACCGAAGGCATTGCGCAAAATAACCGTGCACCAGGGCGCGCGGCATTGATTGACTGCCGCCATGGCGCGCACGCCCCAGCGGATGGTGGCGGTTTTCTCCGCTTCCAACCCCACAGCGAAGCCTGGGCAATCCATCAAATAGACCACGGGCAGATGGAAGGTTTCCGCCATATCCACGAAGCGAATGATCTTGGCGCAGGCATCGGCTGTCCAAGA
>CAIMVB010000351.1 GCA_903844785.1 uncultured Rhodospirillales bacterium
CATTGCCGGCATCAAGCGCCGTTAGCCTCACGCGCAAAATCGCGGCCTGCACTTCATCAAGGCGCGAATTCACACCGACCGTGTCGCTGATATAGCGTTCCTTCCAGCCATATTGCCGAATGGCCGCAATGCGGTCCGCCAGCGCTTCATCATTCGTCGCCAGCACCCCGCCATCCCCGAGCGCACCGAGATTCTTCGTGGGGTAAAGGCTGAAGGCGGATGCCGTGCCAAGTGTGCCAAGTTTTGCGCCATTCAGCGTGGCGCCATGGCATTGCGCGCAATCTTCGATCAGGGCGATGCCCGCCGCGCGGGTCGCTTCCAGCATCGGCACCAAATCGCAAGCCTGGCCGTAAATATGCACTGGGATTACGGCGCGCAGCGGCGGCAGGCCTGGCGGCGGATGATCAATCACGCTCAGTAATTCATCCGCATCCATGGTGTAGGTATCGGGATCAATATCAAGCAAAAGCGGCGTCGCACCCACCATTTCAATCGCGGCCACGGTGGCAACGGCGGTGTGGGAAACGGTCGCGACACTCATCCCCGGGCCAATGCCAAGCCCACGCAGGATCAAGGCCAGCGCATCCGTGCCATTGGCGCAGCCAATCGCGCGCTTGGTGCCAAGCCAGGCAGCGTATTCTTCTTCAAACGCCGCGCCTTCCTTGCCCAGGATGTACCAACCGCTCGCGAGGGCGCGCGCAACGGCAGCGTCTATCTCGGCCTTTTGGGCGCGATACCCGGCGCCGGGATCAGCCTGAGGGATCATGGTCATGATGGGCGCATTCATGCGGCAAGCCTTCAGTTATAGTTCACAGATAATCAGCAAGACGCTGGCGATACCAGTCAAGGGAAAGCTTCAGCCCCTTATCCAGGTCAATCGCCGGCGCCCAGCCGGTCGCATTACGGAAGGCGCGATCATCCGCGGCGTAGGAACCGATATCAATCGGCGCACGGTCAGCGGGAAATTCGCGCGTCTCGAAACTGCCCTTGCCACCATTGGCGGCGATCAACTTGCCGGCAAGATCGAGCAGGGAAACCGGCGGGCTGCCGCCGATATTGAAAACCTGCCCTGCCGCTGCCGGGCTTGCGGCCTGTTCTGCCGCCATCAGAAAGGCGCTGGTCACATCATCGGCATAGGTCAAATCGCGCAGCTGCGCGCCGCCCCAAACTTCGAAGGGCTCATTTTCCAGCACGCGGCGAATCCAGATGCCGAGGAAGGTCTGGCGCGCATCACGAATACGCAGCCTTGGCCCGTAGCAATTGGTCAGACGGAGAGAGACCACCGGGCGATGCAGCACGCGGTTTTCCAGAAGCCAATATTGCTCACCGGCCCATTTGGAAACGCCATTGGCATCGGGCGGGTTCACCGGGTGCAATTCATCCACCGGCAGGCTGCGCGGGCGGCCATAGAATTGCCTGGTGGAGGCATGCACCACAATGGCCTTGGGTGCCGCTTCGCGCATCACGCCAATCAGGCGCACCTGCGCCACTGCATTGATGGCAATATCGGCAACTGGGTCCTTCTGCCCGCCCATATGGCTGGTTTGCGCCGCCATATTGAACAGCACATCCACGCCTTCACACAGGGAATGCACTTCCGTGTCGCGGATATCGCCGCGCACCAACAGCACGCCGGCGCCTTCCAGATTCCGGGTGGAAGCCCCACCATCCGGCACCATGGCATCCAGCGCCGTCACCCGCGCCCCCATGCCCGCCAAGGCGTGGCAGAGGTTCGACCCCAGGAAGCCCGCGCCTCCTGTCACCAAAACCCTTTTTCCCTGCCAATATTCAGGCGTCACCATGCGACTCAATCCTGCTTCAACGACTTCAAGCACATACCAGAATTACGGCGGAAACACGCCTAATCCCCGGCGGGGCTGGGGCGTTTTACCTCACCTTCGGTCATGCGTACGCGGCGGCTACGCATGATTTCCGCAAAACCAAACAACAGCAGGATTTGCCCCGCCAATACCTGCACGCCGGTCAGCAGCCTGATGCCATCATCATGCGGCGTCAGGTCGCCATAACCGACAGTCGCTTGTGTGACCAAGCTGAAATAGAGCGCATCCTGGAAACTCAGCCATGCTGGCCCGGCCTGCCCGTGAAATAGTGGCAGGCGCGAAAGCCCATCGGCAATGCGGTAGAAGCAGGCAAAGGAAATCACCAGC
>CAIMVB010000352.1 GCA_903844785.1 uncultured Rhodospirillales bacterium
AAAGCTTTGATGAGCCTGAAAGTGATGCCGCATGAAGCACGATATTGCCGGCCTGATGGCCGCCCTGCCCGATATCCGCTGGGTGACGGATGCCGCGCTGGTGCGCCAGCGTAGCCGCGATTTCTTCTGGTATAGCCCCGTACTCAAGCGCCAATTAAATGGCGTGAGCGCGGATGTAGTAGCTGAAGCGCGTGATGAGGCTGATGTGGTGCGCATTCTGGCGGCCTGCCATGCGCGGCGTATTCCGGTCACGCCGCGCGGTGCGGGCACGGGCAATTACGGCCAGGCCATGCCGCTGCATGGTGGCGTGGTGTTGGATGTCTCCGCTTTGGATAAGTTGCTTTGGGCCAAGCCGGGCGTAATGCGCGCCCAGGCCGGCGCCAAGCTGATTGCGCTTGATGAACAAACGCGCCAACAAGTGGGCGGGGAATTGCGCTTTCATCCTTCAACGAAGCGCACCGCGACTATTGGTGGCTTTGTGGCCGGCGGTTCGGCCGGTGCTGGTTCCTGCATGTGGGGTTCCTTCCGTGAACCTGGCAATGTGCTGGGCTTGCGCGTGATCACCATGGAAGAAACGCCGCGCATTCTGGAATTGCGTGGCGCGGAGATTGAAAAAGCCAATCATGCCTATGGCACGAATGGCATTATCACCGAAGTCGAAATGCCCCTCGCCCCCGCCTATGAATGGGTGGATGTGATGATGGCCTTCCCCAGTTTCATGGAAGCCGCACGCTTTGCTGAGGCCGTGACTTTGGCCGATGGCATTGTGAAAAAGCTGGCGACCGTGGTGGCAGCGCCCGTACCGCAGCAATATTTCCGGCATTTCGAAGGCCGCATCCCAGCGGGCAAAAGCGTCACCATGCTGATGATCGCCGCGCCCTTTCTGGAAGCTTTTGAAGCGCTGAAGATCAAGCATGGCGCAACGGATGCGGAAATCTATCGCTGCCCGACGGAAGAAGCGGCGGTACCGCTTTACGAACATGCCTGGAACCACACCACGCTACAGGCGCTGAAGCTCGATCGCGGCATCACCTATTTGCAAACATTATTTCCGCCACCGAGCCATATGGCGTTGGTGGAGAAAATGGAAGCGCTGTTCGGTGATGAAGTGCCGATGCATCTGGAATTTGTGCGCTTCGGTGGGCATGTTACCTGCTTCGGCCTGCAATTGGTGCGCTATACCAGCGAAGAACGCTTGGCCGAGATTATTCGTATCCATGAAGCCAATGGCTGCCCGGTCTTCAACCCGCATGCCTTCTCGCTTGAAGAAGGCGGCATGAAGCGCGTGGATGCGCGGCAATTGGCCTTCAAGAAGGAAGCCGATCCGCTGGGCTTGCTCAACCCCGGCAAGATGCTCGCCTGGGATGATCCGGATTGGTCGCCCGATCGCCCACGCACGCATTACATGTATGGCGACCCGGATGCGCCCGAAGTTGAAGAAAGGCTCGATTAGGCGCGCTTCATGCGGGTGCTGCTTATCCATTGCCATCCGCGGACGGAAAGCTTTTCGGCGGCGCTCCGCGACACAGCGCGACATGCGCTGGAAGCCGCCGGACATCAGGTGGAATGCCGTGATCTTTACGCGGAAGGCTTCTCGCCGGCGTTAAGTGCCGCGGAGCATCGCGATTATCTGGACCCCGCAAACCATCCGCCCGATGTCGCAGACTATGTCGCAGCCTTGCAACGCGCGGATGCCTTGCTGTTGGTCTACCCCACCTGGTGGTATGGGCTGCCGGCGATGTTGAAGGGCTGGTTTGATCGCATCTGGGCGCCGGGGGTTGCCTTCAAGCTTGGCGATGGCGCGATTGAACCATTGCTCACCAATATCAAGCGCATTGGCGTTATCACCACCTATGGTTCGCCGCTCTGGCTGCTTTGGGTGATTGGCTGGCCGGATAAAAAGCTGATCAATCGCGGCCTTAAGCGGCTTTGCGCGCGGGATTGCCGCCTGGAATGGCTGATGCTGACCAGAATGGATCAGCGCCAAGCCCCCGAACGCGCGGCATTTCTGGCGAAGGTAAAGGCACGCCTCAGCCGGTGGTAGCCTCAAAAAGGTGATCCAATTCGCGCCAATCCGGCACTTCCGCATCCAACAACTTGCCTGCGCGCAACACGATCCGATCCGCCTGCGGGCGCGATAGCCATTCCGTCATATGCCGCGCACGGAACAGGATAAGATCAGCGTTAGCGCCCGGCTTGATCATGCCTACACCGCTTAGCCCCATCGCTGCAGCAGGATGCACGCCAACCGCAAGCGGCCAATCACCATAAGGGTGATCCAGATGCAGAATGCGCGTTGCTTCGCGCATCACCTCCACCATGTCCAGATCGCCATAGGCATAGAAGGGATCGCGCGTATTGTCAGACGCGAGGGAAACGGAAACCCCGCCCAACTGCATTTCATGCACCAAAGTCACGCCACGCCAACGCGGGGTGCGCCCTGGCTCACGATCCTGCAAATACATATTGCACATGGGAAGAACCACAATCGCCACCCCGGCATCGGCGCAGGCCTTGATGGTTTCCGCGGCGAATTCATCTGTCTGGCGTGACAGAGAACAGCAATGCCCGCATTGAATGCGCCCTTTGAAGCCACGGCGTAGCGCTGTCAGCGCAATTTCGCGCAAGGCGCGCGCGCCGGTCTCCCCGCTTTCATCAACATGCAAATCAAGATCAAGCCCGCGCGCTTCGGCAAGCGCGAAGAAATGATCCAGCATGGCGTGGAATTCAGTCGGGATATCATCATGAATACCGCCGGAAAGCCTTGTCACCATGCCCAATACGCCGCCTGAATCGGCAACAATATCGGCAAGCACCGCGCCTTCTTCGCCCGCAAAGCGATCTAGTGGCGCAATGGAGGAAGCCTGCAAGGTAATGCGCCCGGCCCAATCATCGCGCAATTGGCGAAACATCCGCCAAGCCTTGGGCGCATGGGGCATGTAGCTATCCAGATGCGTGCGCACCGCAACCGTCCCATGGGCATAAGCTGCCCGCAGTGCGAATTCAGCCCGCGCACGCATATCGGCTTCAGACCAATTCACATCTCGGTCCGCCATAACAGTCATTACGGCACCAATGAAACTGCCATCCGGATTGGCTGCGCGTTGCCAGATATGGCCCTTATCCAGATGCGTATGCGCATCCAACATACCTGGCCAGATTTGCCCGCCATCCAATGAAATCCCATCCGGCGCGCTGCCCAATGGTGCGATGGCCGCGATGCGGCCCTGTTCGATCCGCAGATCAAACCGCGCAATGCCATCTCGGTCCAAGGGCAACGCCGCCGCGCCGGCCAATACCGAAGCAGGGGCGCGCGCATCGCGCAGCCAGAAATTACTGCCCGCGCCAGCCAAAGCAGCGCGGAGTTTCGCCATGGCCAGGCTCATCGCCGATCCCCCCTGCCCATCGCACTTTCATGCCAATGGCGCAGCAGCAAATGCGTGAGCAGGCTGAGCGCCAGGAAACCCGCGATCCCAGTGGTGGAAACCAGCACAAGCGCCGCAAACATGCGCGGGATTTGCAACTGATACCCCGCTTCCAGAATGCGATAGGCAAGGCCGGAAGCGCTACCGCCTGTACCCGCGACGAATTCCGCGACAATGGCGCCAATCAGCGCCAGCCCGCCGGAAATGCGCAAGCCCGCGAGGAAATACGGCAAGGCGGAAGGCAGCAGCAAGCGTGTCAGCACCTGCCAACGCGATGCACGGTAAAGCTTGAACAGATCCTTCAAATTATGATCCGCCGAATTCAAGCCAACCGTGGTATTAGATAGGATCGGGAAAAACGCCACGATCCACGCACAGATCAGCAAGGATATCGCGATATCATCCACCCAAATGATGATCAGCGGTGCAATCGCGACGATGGGTGTGACTTGCAGGATCACTGCAAAGGGAAACAGCGACAATTCAATGATGCGCGATTGCGCGAAAAGAATGGCCAGCAACAGCCCCAGAACAGCTGCCAACGATAGCGCCAGAATGGTAATTTTCAAGGTGACCAACAGCGATACGGAAAGTGACGCCCAATCGCGCAGCAGGGTCTCCCAAATGGCAATGGGGCCAGGAAGGATATAGGGAGGGATTTCACGTATCCGCACCATCGCTTCCCAACCGCCCAGAAACAGCAGCGCCAAAAATGTCGGCGCCAGAATCCGCAGCCACATGCCTTCCGCAAATCCGCCGGAAGCGGGCAACGTTTGGGTACCTTCACTCATGCACGCCCCCAATGGCCGAAGAAAGCGCATGGGAAACCGTACGGCATTGTGCGGCATATTCAGGGGAGGTGCGGAATTCCTCACCCCGTTCCGCCGGCGCGGTGATGCGCACTTCCTCAGCAATCCGCCCCGGGCGCGGAGCCATCACCACAATACGTTCCGCCAGATAGACGCTTTCAAACACCGAATGGGTCACGAAAATCACCGTAAATCGTTCCTGCGCCCAAAGCTGGACCAGATCATTATTCAGCCGAAAGCGGGTAATTTCATCCAAGGCCGCGAAGGGTTCATCCATAAGCAGAATACGCGGTCGCGTGACCAGTGCGCGGGCGATGGAAACGCGCATCCGCATGCCGCCCGAAAGCGCGCGGGGATAGGCTTTCTCAAACCCTTTCAGGTCAACCCTGGCAATCCATTCCGCGGCGCGTTCTTCGGCTTCGCGCCGCTTCATGCCGGCCAATTCCAAGGGCAGCGCGACATTACGTATCACGCTGGCCCAAGGCATCAGGGTTGGTTCCTGAAACACAAAGCCGATATCGCGATCCACTTCACGGCCGGCGTCATGGGTTGCCATCGGCCAATCCATATTGCCGCCGCTGGGCGTGGTAAGCCCCGCGATCAGGCGCAGCAACGTGGATTTGCCGCAGCCCGAAGGCCCCAGCAATGCCATGAAATCCCCTGGCATGATCGTCAGATCAATACCATCCAGCGCCAGGGTTCCCGTTGCGTAAAGCTTGGAAACCCCAGTGAGCGAAAGCAGCGGGCGTCGATCGCTCAAGCCAGGCCGACCCGCCGATTGACGAAACGCAGCGAATAGGCGCGCTTCACATCAAGCCCAGGCGGCATCACTTCCGCATCACGCATGGCGGTATAGAAGGCTTCCCAACGCTCATCGGTCATGGCGCCGACGCCAAGCCGTTCGGCATCACCAGAAAGGACAATGCCGCGTTCATTCATGGCGCGAACGGCGTAATCGATCTTTTCCTGCGTCATTTCCTGATTGTCGCGCATGATCAAGGCATTGGCCGCCGCCACATCCTGCCCGCGCAGATACTGCGTCCAGCCCTGCATGGTTGCATCCACAAAGCGCTGGATCAGATCAGGCTTTTCCTCAACCAGCTTGCGCGAAATATCAATGGTTGTCTGATAATTCGGGAAGCCCGCATCGGCGAACAGCAGGACCTTGGGCTTCGCGCCAGCAAGCTGCGCCGCAAATGTC
>CAIMVB010000353.1 GCA_903844785.1 uncultured Rhodospirillales bacterium
CGGCGCGTATTTTCCGCCTGACGCAGCACATTGGCCAGACGATCAGGTGCGACGCCTGCGGTTATTCTTTCCTGCGCGATGGTCAATAACTGCGTATAGGGCGGGCGCGGTACATCCCGCGCATAACGCGCCTGCAAGTCCCTGATTTCTGAGCGGGATTGTTCCAGCGCCGAATTGATGCGGCTTTTGTCCTGCTGCGCTTCCGCTTCCTGCTGCGTGAGGCGCGCGACTTGTGTTTCAAGCGCTGAGACTTCTGATCGCGCCAATTCTTCAGCGCCCCGATAGACGAAGGTCGCAAAACCCAAAATAGCGATGAGCAGCATAAGCCCTTGCGACAAGCGCCAAAGCCAGCGTCCAAAACGTTGGCGGCGTTCCCTGCTGCGCTTTCTGCCCAAACTCATATGATGGTCCCGTTGCTACCCTTCAGCCTGGCGGGGCTGTGGCCGGCGCTTCACCACCAGCCACAACCCTGCGGATTGGGGGATTCTAACTTAGCCTTGCAGCATCGCCCAGATGCGCGGCGGGGTCAGTGGCATTTGTAAAGTATCAGCCTCGGCCCCGCGCCCATGGCGCGCCAGCGCATCCGCCACTGCATTCACCAGCGCCGGTGTTGCGCCGATGGTGCCAAGTTCGCCAACGCCCTTCACGCCCAAGGGATTGGTGCGGCAGGGGATGGATTGATCGAGAAGCGTGGTGGCTGTGGGCAGCATATCCGCGCGCGGCATGGTGTAATCCATGAAGCTTGCAGTGAGCGGTTGGCCGGTGGCGGGATCGTAGATCACGGCCTCACACAAAGCCTGGCCAATGCCTTGCAGCGCACCGCCCACCACCTGACCTTCGACGATCAAGGGGTTCACCACGCGCCCGGCATCATTGCTGGAAACATAAAGCGGAATTGCGACTTCGCCTGTATCGGTGTCTATTTCCACTTCCGCGATATGGCAGCCATTGGGCCAGGTGGGGCCGGAAACAGAACTGGTCGAATCAATGAAAATGCGCTCTTCCGGCTGCTTCGCTGCCAATTCGAAAAGCCCAATGCGGCGATCCGTGCCGGCCACCTGGAAGGCGCCGGCAAGGTATTCCAGATCAACGGGGGCGACTTCCAAAGCATCGGCGGCAAGATCCCGCGCCTTGTCCACGGTTTTGTCGGCGGCGACCTTTACTGCGGAACCGGCCGTGAACAATGAACGCGACCCAGCGCTGCCAAAGCCACTGCCGCGATCAGAATCGCCCATGACGATTTTGATATTGTCCAGCGAAACACCAAAGACATCCACGGCAAGCTGCGCATAGCTGGTGGCAATGCCCTGACCCATGGCTTGCGTGGTCGCGTAGATTTCGATTTCGCGATTGGCCTTCACCGCCACAGTCACGCGTTCTTCAAACACATTCCCGCCAGTCCATTCCAGGAAGGTCGCAATGCCGCGCCCACGCAGCTTGCCTGCCTTGGCGGATTGCGCGGCGCGCGCGGCGAAACCATTCCAATCTGACGCTGCCAAGGCCTGATCCATGATTTTTTCGAAGCTGCCGCTATCATAGCTTTGGCCCATGGCATTCTTGTAGGGCATTTGTTCTGGCTGGATCATGTTGCGGCGGCGGAGTTCGGCGGGGTCCAACCCAAGCTTGCGCGCTGCCGCATCCATCAGGCGTTCAATGATGTAGATCGCCTCAGGCCGCCCGGCGCCGCGATAAGGGCCAGTGGGCGCGGTATTGGTCAGCACGGCGGTGAATTGGAAATCAATATTCGTGATGTCGTAGATGCTGGTCGAAACCCAAGGCCCGATCAGCAATTGAATGGCAACACCTGCGTTGCGTGTGTAGCCGCCCAGATTGGCCAGTGTGCGCACGCGAAGGCCGAGTACCTTGCCATTGGCATCCAGCGCCAATTCCACCTTGCTATCCGTATCGCGGCCATGCAGCGCGGCGAGGAAATCTTCCATCCGCTCCGCAGCCCATTTCACCGGGCGGCCCAGGCGCCGCGCTGCGAAAGCCACCACGGCATCTTCGGCGTAAAGCCCGGTTTTCATGCCAAAGCCGCCGCCGACATCACCCACCAGAACGCGCACGCGGTCAGTTGGAATATCCAGAACTTCCTTGCAAAGCTGATCCCGAAAGCCGGAGGGCATTTGCGTGCTCATGCGGATGGTGAAGCGATCACCTGCGCTATCATAATCCGCCAGCACCACGCGCGGTTCCATGGAAACCGGCGCCAGGCGCTGGTTCACCAGATCAAGAGAAACCACATGCGCGGCCGTGGTAAAGGCGGCATCCACCGCCGCCTGATCGCCATAACGGGTTTCCGCGACGATGTTATTGCCCGCGGCGGGCCAAAGCTGCGGCGCGCCGGGGGCGATAGCGTCCCTGAGCCCAGTCACGGCGGGTAGTTCTTCGTAATCCACCATGATGGCTTCCGCCGCATCACGTGCCGCGGCGGGGCTTTCGGCGATGATGGCGGCCACGGCTTCGCCCACAAACCGCACCAGCCCTTGTGCCAAAATTGGGCGTGGTGGCGCGGCAAGGTCGGACCCATCCGGGCGCTTGAAAGGCAGCGCAACGCCAAGGGACTTCAACCCAGCGGCGGCGACATCTTCCCCAGTCAGGATGGCAAGCACCCCCGGCAGGGCGCGCGCAGCGCTGGTATCAATCGAGACAATGCGCGCATGGGCGTGGGGGGAACGCAAAAAGACCAGATGCGCCTGGCCCGGCAGGTTTTCATCATTGGTGAAACGACCCGTGCCGGCCAAAAGCGGGCCATCTTCCAGCCGCCGCACCGCCTGGCCGCTGCCAAAACGCCCGATTGTCTTGTCCATGCCATCCATCGCGCTGCACCCATTCATCCCGGCGGGCGGATTTGCCCAAGCCTTTTCAGGCTTTCATCTGCGACGGATAGCCCGGCGCATCAAGTGACCCGCGCGCCTTGCTTGCTGCTACGGAGGGGATTTTGCCCCTTGCGCGCGCAGTAGGATGAAAAGAACCGAGCAGATGAGCACCGCGACAACGAAGCTCATGAGCGCCGCGCCGATACCGCCCAGGCTGGCCGCCACGCCTGAGGCGGCTTGCATGATGGCGGCGCCGCCGAAAAACGCGACATTCATGGCTGACAAGGCGCGGCCCACGCGTTCCGGCGGTGTGGCGGCGCGCACAAGGGCGAAGCAGATCACCTGGGTTGAAATCAGCAGGCCAAACACCGCCAGCAGCACCGCATCGGCGGCTACCGGCCAAGCCAGCGCACCCCCCAACACCATCAGCGCAATGGCCGAAACCGCGCCGATATGCCCCGCCGCCAGAATACCACCGCGATGTTCCTGAAAGCGCCGTTCCAGAATACCGGCAAGCAATGGGCCGATGATCAGCGCAACGGTACAGAGCAACAGCACATGCCCCGCTTCAACGCGCGAAAGGCCCCTTTCTTCCATCAGCCAAGGCCCGCCCCAAAGACCCCGTACGCCAAGCACAACAGCGAAGGAAGTCCAGGCGATGACAATCGGCGCACGCAATGCGCGCGAAAAGCCAAGCCGGATCACATCACGCGCATCATCACCAAGGCTGCGCCGTGCCGTGGCGTCAGGCGGGGTTTCACGTACCACAAACGCCACCGATAGCGCGGCGAATACGGCAAGCCCGGCGCAGGCAAGAAAGCCCGCGCGCCAGCCGGAATATTCGACCAGAAAGGCCAAGGGAGAAGCGGAAATTACCATGCCGGTATTGCCCACGGCCTGCACAATCCCGCCCCAAAGCCCGAAGCGCTGCGCGGGCATGTTCTTGGCGGCATAGGTGATGGGGCACATCAACATGCCCGAACAGCCAATACCCAAAACCATCTGCGCCACCAGCATGGAAGCAGCGCCATCGGCATTGGCGGCCAGCACCGCGCCACCGGCCGCGATGGTCAGCAGGCAAAGGGCGGTGGGCTTCACGCCCCAACGGTCCAAGGCCACGCCAACTGGCAGCATCGCCAGCGCGAAGGTTGCGGGAAAGGCGCCAGTCAGCACGGCTAGGCCATCCGCTGTGATGCCAAGATCACGTTGCAGCACATCGGCCGCAATGGCCGGCAGGGTGCGCACCGCATTTGAAAACACATGCCCCATCGTCAAGGCGATGATGGAAAGGGCGATAAGATTCATGGGATGGGTACGATCATCAATTCCGGAACATTTTGCCCGGGTTCAAAATGCCTTTGGGGTCAAGCGTTGCCTTCAAGGCACGCATGACCGAAAGCGCCTCAGCGCCATGTTCCTGTTCCAGGAATTCCCGCTTGCCAAGGCCAATGCCGTGTTCGCCTGAACAGGTACCGCCAAGTGCCAAGCCCTGCGTCACGATTTCACGGTCCAGCGCCCAGGCTTTTTCCAGCGCTGCCTGGTCATTATCCGGGAATAGGATTAGGCAGTGGAAATTGCCGTCACCCACATGGCCGACAATGCAGCTTGTCTGCCCTGAAGCCTTGGCGGTTTCCTTTGCCTTCACCACCGCTTCCGTCAGGCGCGAAATCGGCACGCAAACATCGGTGGTAATGCCGCGATGGCCGGGCTTCAGCGCAATGGCGGCCCAATAGGCATCATGCCGCGCCTTCCAAAGCCGGTTGCGGGTTTCTGGATCGGTGGCGGCTTCAAAGCTGGTGGCGCCGAAATCCCGCGCAACGGCTTCCACCGCCTCTGCCTGTTCCACGACACTGGCGGGCGAGCCATGAAATTCCAGAAAC
>CAIMVB010000354.1 GCA_903844785.1 uncultured Rhodospirillales bacterium
GGTGGATATCATCACCAAGCTGCCGGACCCGATCCTCCCTAATAAGATCGCTTCCGTCTTCATGATGTCGCGGAGCTGGTCCGAAAGGAACAACGCCGCGCGGCCACAAAATACCCGCCAGCGGGAAGAAATGCACACGGTCCGCAATACCAATGGCACCGGCGCCTTCCGCCTGACCGCGCGGGAAGCCGATGTGCGCACGGTGATGACGCGCAATACCGATTGGTGGGGCTGGAAGGAAGAAACCAGCCGTGAGGCGAATGTGACGGAAATCATCTTCCGCCCGATTGCATCAGACGCGACCCGCATCGCCGCCCTGCTTTCCGGTGAGGTTGATTTCGTGCTTGACCCGCCGCTGCAGGATTTGAACCGGCTGCGTCAGGCGCAGAATATCCGCGTGCTGGAAGGCCCGGAAGTGCGCACCATCTTCCTTGCCATGGATGTGCATCGGGATGAATTGCTCTATTCCGATGTGAAGGGGCGCAATCCAATGAAGGATTTGCGCGTACGCCAGGCGCTTTATCACGCGATTGATATTCAGGCGATCCATCGCACCACCATGCGCGGCCAATCCGCGGTGACAGGCACCTTCTTCCCTTCCCAGGTCAATGGCTACGTGAAGGAAGAAGATGTGCGCCTGCCCTATGATGCGGCGCGGGCGCGGGCCTTGCTCGCGGAAGCGGGCTATCCCAATGGCTTTGAGATCACGCTGGATTGTCCGAATAACCGCTACATCAATGATGAGCAGATTTGCCAGGCGATTGTGGCAATGTGGGCACGGGTTGGTGTGCGCGCGAAGTTGAATGCCATGCCTTTGGCGCCCTTCTTTGCCAAGATCCAGCGTGACGACACATCAGTCTATCTGCTGGGCTGGGGCGTGCCGACCTTGGATGCGCTTTATTCCTTCCAATCCTTGGTGGCCACGCGTGGTGGCCAGCAGGGCGATGGCATCTGGAATTACGGGCGCTATTCCAACCCCCGCATGGATGAAATGATCCAGCGGATGAAGACCCAATCCGGTGAGCCGCGCATGGAAGCCATTCGCGAAGCGCTCCGCATCTACCGCGAAGATGTGCCGCATATTCCGCTGCACCATCAGATGATCCCCTGGGCCATGCGGTCCAACCTGACCATTCCGCATATGGCCAATAACCAGCCCTATTTCCGCTGGGCCAAAATGAACTGACCCCCTGGCGCGGCGGGTCATGTGCCCGCCGCACTTGATTTGGAGTTCTCCCCCTTGTTTGCCTTCATCATTTCCCGAATTTTACAGGCCCTGCCTGTAATGCTGACGGTCGCGCTGATTTCCTTCGCCATGTTCGCCTATGTGGGCGATCCGGTGGCGATCATGCTTGGGCAGGATTTCACCGAAGCGCAGCGTCAGGCGCTGGTGCAGGATTTGGGGCTGGATCAGCCCTTCTGGGTGCAATTTGGCACCTTCATCGGCAATGCCATCCAAGGCGAATTCGGGCTTTCTTATCGTCTGTCGCGCCCGGTTTCGGATCTTATTGCCGAACGCGCGCCGGCCACCCTTGAATTGGCCTTCTGCGCGGCGGCGGTGGCGCTGCTGATTGGCGTGCCCATGGGGGTTTATACCGGGCTTTATCGGCATTCCTGGCTTTCGCGCTTTTTCCTGACCTTCAGCCTGATTGGCGTATCACTGCCGGTGTTTTTGATTGGTATTTTGCTGATTTTGGTGTTTGCCGTTTGGCTTGGCGTGCTGCCTTCCTTCGGGCGCGGCGATACGGTGAAACTTGGCTGGTGGTCCACGGGTTTCCTGACCTGGACCGGTATCAAGGCGCTGGTGCTGCCTTCCATCACGCTGGGCCTTTTCCAATTGACCCTGATCATGCGGCTTGTGCGGGCCGAAATGCTGGAAGTGCTGCGCACGGATTACATCAAATTCGCCCGCGCCCGCGGCCTGCCCAATCGCGCCGTGCATTTCGGCCATGCGCTGAAGAATACGCTGGTACCGGTGATCACCATTGTCGGGTTGCAATTGGGTGCGATCATCGCCTTCGCAATTGTGACGGAGACCGTCTTCCAATGGCCGGGTATGGGGTTGCTGTTCATTCAATCCGTCAATCAGGCGGATATTCCGGTCATGGCCGCCTATCTGCTGCTGATCTCGGCGCTTTTCGTCACCATCAATCTGATTGTTGACCTGCTTTATTACGCGGTGGATCCCAGGCTGCGGCTTGGGCGCGGGCAGGGGGCGCATTGATCATGACTGATACGCTCCGCCGGTTTTTTGATAGCGATGTCTGGTGGTCCTTCACCCGGTCCCCTATCACCATCATTTCGGCCATTGTGGCGCTGATCTGCATCCTGGGCGCGGTATTCGCGCCTTGGATTGCGCCGCATAATCCCTTCGACCTCGCCTCGCTCAATCTGCTGGATGCCTTCAAGCCGCCCGCCTGGACCGAGGAAGGGGAGCGTGCCTATCTGCTCGGCACCGATGATCAGGGGCGCGATGTGCTTTCCGCCATCATGTATGGCGCGCGGGTTTCGCTGCTGGTTGGGCTTTCCGCGACACTTTTCGCGACCACACTTGGCGTCACGCTTGGCCTATTGGCCGGGTATTTGGGCGGCAAGCTGGATGCGCTGTTGATGCGCATTTGCGATGTGCAACTGACCTTTCCTTCCATCCTGGTGGCTTTGCTGATTGATGGCGTGGTGCGCGCCGCCCTGCCGCGGGAAGTGCATGACCAGATCGCGCTTTTCGTGGTGATTTTCGCCATCGGCATCAGCGAATGGCCGAAATTCGCCCGCACTGTGCGCGGTTCCACCATGGTGGAACGCAATAAGGAATATGTGCAGGCGGCGCGCGTGATTGGTGTCTCCCCACCGCGCATCATGCTTTCCCACGTGCTGCCCAATGTGCTTGGGCCGGTTTTGGTGATTGCCACGCTCAATCTGGGGCTGGCGATATTGTCGGAAGCGACACTTTCCTTCCTCGGCGTCGGTGTGCCGGCAACCCAACCCTCGCTCGGTACGCTGATCCGTATTGGCAATGACTTCCTGTTCAGCGGCGAATGGTGGATCACGATCTTCCCCGGCGTCACGCTGATTGCCATGGTGCTTTCCGTCAATCTTTTGGGCGATTGGCTACGCGACGCCCTCAATCCGAAGCTCCGCTAATGGCTGCTCAGAACCCCTTGCTTGAAGTGCGCCATTTGCGCGTGGAATTCCCAACGCGCCGCGGCACGCTGGTGGCACTTGATGATGTGTCCTTCACCATTTCCGCCGGAGAAGTGCTGGGCGTGGTCGGTGAATCAGGCGCCGGCAAATCCATGACTGGGGCCGCGATCATCGGCCTGCTGGAACCGCCCGGACGCATTGCCGCGGGTGAGATCCTTCTGGATGGAAGGCGCATTGATAATCTGCGCTATGAGGATATGCGCCGCATTCGCGGCAAGGACATTGGCGCGATTTTTCAGGACCCGCTGACCACACTGAACCCGCTCTATACCGTGGGCCGGCAATTGGCCGAGACCATGACAACCCATTTGCCGATTACGCCGGCCGAGGCACGCAAGCGCGCCATTGGCTGGCTTGATCTGGTGGGCATACCAGCGGCGGCGCAACGGATTGATTCCTACCCGCATGAATTTTCAGGCGGCATGCGCCAGCGTGTGGTGATTGCGCTGGCCTTATGTGCCGAACCGCGCCTGATCGTGGCGGATGAACCGACCACGGCCTTGGATGTTTCCATCCAGGCGCAGATCATCGCGCTGTTGAAATCACTCGCCCGCGAAAAAGGCACGGCGATGATGCTGGTGACGCATGATATGGGCGTTATCGCGGAAACCGCTGATCGCGTGGCCGTCATGTATGCCGGGCGCATCGCGGAAATCGGCCCGGTGCGCAATGTGGTGAAGCAGGCAATCCACCCCTATACGGTCGGGCTGATGGGCTCCATCCCCCCCTTGGATCGGCGCGTGGAGCGCCTAGCGCAGATTGATGGCGCCATGCCGCGGCTTTCCGCCATTCCCAAAGGCTGCGCCTATAACCCGCGCTGCCCCAAGGCCTTCGCGCGCTGCACGGAAGACCGGCCGGATTTGCTGCCGGCGGGCGCCACGCAAGCCGCCTGCTGGCTTTACGCGGGGGAGGGCAAGACCAATGGCTGATACCCCCATGCTGGAACTGCGCGATGCGGCGCGGTATTTCGATGTCTCCCGCCCCCTTTTACAGCGTGTGATTGCGGGGGAAGGCAAGCGCCTGCTGCGCGCCGTGGATGGCGTGAGCCTTGCGGCAACAAGGGGCCGCACCCTGTCCTTGGTGGGAGAATCTGGCTGCGGCAAATCCACCGTGGCGCGGCTGGCGGTTGGCCTATATCGCCCGAGCGCCGGCCAGGTAATGTTTGATGGGCGAGATTTGGCCGAAGCCCGCGCCGCATCCGATCAGCGGCGACGGATGCAAATGATCTTCCAGGACCCTTACGCCTCGCTCAATCCGCGCTGGCGCGTCAGGGATATCATTGCCGAGCCCATTCGCGCCTTCGGGCTTTTGCCGGACCGTGCCGCGCAGGAAGCGCGGGTGGCGGAATTGCTGACGCAGGTAGGGCTATCGCCGCTGGATGGGCACAAATTCCCGCATGAATTTTCCGGCGGGCAGCGCCAGCGCATTTCGATTGCGCGGGCGCTGTCTTCCAACCCGGAATTTTTGGTTTGCGATGAACCGACCTCGGCACTTGATGTTTCGGTGCAGGCGCAAATCCTGAATTTGATGAAGGAATTGCAGTCCCGCATGGGGCTGACCTATCTGTTCATCAGCCATAACCTGGCCGTGGTGCGGCAGGTGAGTGACCAGATCGGTGTTATGTATCTGGGCCGCATCGCCGAATTGGCGCCGGCGGAAAGCCTGTTTCGCCGCCCGCGCCACCCCTATACCCGCGCGCTGATGGAAGCGATCCCGGATCTGGACATGACCGGGCGGGCGCGGATTCCGGTCGGCGGCGAGGTGCCAAGCCCAATCAACCCACCAACGGGCTGCGCCTTCCACCCCCGCTGCCCACTCGCCGGCCCGCGCTGCAAGGCGGAAAGGCCGGAATTGAAGCCAGCGGGGGATGCCATGGTGGCTTGCCACGCGGTGGAAGAAGGGCGGGATTAGGGGGCGGGGGGTTGTGCGCTGAAGACCCCCAAGTGAAGTTTGAGTGGCGCTCATGGCTATCAATGAAGTGGTAGTAAATCCTCCCTTATAAAATCGCTGATACTGAAACGGGCGATTTTACGATGGGCTTTCGTCTATTTTCCGGCGCGGTGCTCGCCGTTGTCTTATTTTCCGCCATGCGCGCAGCGGGGTTGAAGGCAGACAGCGCATTTGTAGTCTCGCTGGTGCCGCTGATTTCCGGCGTGATCAATGTGTTGACGGGCCCGATCTTCACGAGCAGCGCCTTAGCAGGCGTCTTTTTCCTTATCCTTCCCTTGCTGCCCGTGGGCGCGCGGCTGGGTGAAAATGTCGCGACTGTGCTGGGTAGTGTGACGGGGGAGTTGAAATCCAGCGCGGCCCAACATGTAACTCCTGCCACCAGCGCCTCATCCCAATTAGCCAGCCAATTGAGCGAGATCGAAGGCGCTTGCAATTCGGGCGCATTGGCGCCTTCCGCTTGTGGCGAAGCGAAGCGCCAGGCCATTCAGCAATTCTCGCATTCTATCGGCCTTGGTGAGAGCCCCGCACCACACCCCGCAATCGATCGGGACCTATAACCACCTTGGCGCGGGCAGGGCGGTGGCCAACCGCCCCTTGAACCCTGCCGCGCGCAATTGGCCGGAGATTTCTTCCGCTAAATTCCAAGGCAGAACCAGAATGGCGTCCGGCGCCATGGCCAGCAGCGCTTCCGGCGAGACAATCGGAATGGCGCTGCCTGGCAAAATCCTGTCCTGCTTGGCCGGGTTGCGGTCCGCCACCGCCACAAAATCCGCTGCCGTCACGCCAGCGGCATTCAGGAAGGTATTGCCCTTCGCCGCCGCGCCATAGGCGCCAAGCCGCATGCCTGCTGCGCGGCATTGCGCCAACCAGGCATTGAAGGCCGCCAGCGCTTCCGCCACGCGGACATTGAAGCCCTGGTAGAAGGCATCGCCCGCAATGCCGCGTGCTTCTTCTTCCGCGCGCACCGCAACCAGCCCAGGCCCTTCCGCCCGTTCGGTATCCGCGCTCGCGAAATAGCGGAGACTCCCGCCATGGGTGGTGAGCTTCTCAACATCAAAAACGCGCAAGCCCTGCGCGGCGAGTAAGCGTTCCACGGCGTAAAGCGACCAATAGGCGTAATGTTCGTGATAGATCGTATCGAATTGCACGCCATCCACGAGTGAGAGCAGATGCGGCGCTTCAATGGTAACTACTCCGCGTGGCCCCGCGAGATGCGCAAGCCCCGCCGCAAAATCCACCACATCCGGGACATGCGCCAACACATTATTGGCAATCACCAAATCCGCATGGCCGCGCCTGGCCAC
>CAIMVB010000355.1 GCA_903844785.1 uncultured Rhodospirillales bacterium
AGCCCCGGTTTTCTGCGCTAGCTTTCTCAAGATTTCGAATCTCTTGGGGAAGCGGCTATGGCTGAAGCGAAAACGGGGCAGGCGGGGCGGACAGGCGGCAAATTGCTGGCGGATGCGCTAGTGGCCCAGGGTGTCACGCACGCCTTTTGTGTGCCGGGTGAGAGCTATCTTGATCTGCTCGATGGCCTTTATTCCGTCCGCAACCGGCTGCAATTGGTGACGTGCCGCTTTGAAGCCGGCGCCATCCATATGGCCGAAGCCTATGGCAAGCTGACCGGCAAGCCTGGTGTGGCGATTGTCACGCGCGGCCCCGGCGCCTGCCATGCCGCCATTGGCGTGCATGTCGCGCAGCAGGATTCAACGCCACTGGTGCTGCTTGTCGGGCAAATTCCGGTTGAGGAAACTGATCGGGAAACCTTCCAGGAAGTTGATTATCGCCGGATGTTCAGCCCCATCGCCAAATGGGTGACGCAGATTGATGATGAAAAGCGCATCCCGGAATTGATGGCGCATGCCTTTGATGTCGCGGTGTCCGGTCGCCCCGGCCCGGTGGTGATTGCGATCAGCGAAGAAATGCAAAAGCGCATGGCAAGCGTGCCGGATATCGGCCCGGCCAATGTGCTGCCGCCGCACCCGGCACCTGATGCCGTTTCGCGCATGATGGATATGCTGGGCAAGGCGAAGCGCCCGCTTGCGGTACTTGGTGGTTCGCGCTGGTCGGATCAGGGCAAGGCCGATATCCGCGACTTCCTGTTGGCGAATGATCTGCCCGTGGCGGTTGGCTTCCGGCGCCAGAGTATTTTTGATGGCACATCGGAAAATTACGTGGGCGATCTTGGTGTGGGTGCCGATCCTGGCCTGGTGGCGCATGCCAAGGATGCGGATTTGATCATCGCCATTGGATCGCGCCTCGGTGAGACCTTCAGCCAAGGCTATACGCTATTGGATATGGCAGGGGCGACGCCGATTGTGCATGTTTATCCAGAACAGGCGGAAATCGGGCGCGTCTATCGCCCGGCGCTTGGCATCACCGCGGACCTCAATGCCTTTGCTGCAGCGGCCAAGGCGGCAGCGCCGATCAAGAAGCCGGCCTGGGCAGGCTGGACGCGGGATTTGCGCGCCACACGGATGAAGCAGGCGGAAGCGCCCGATTACGAAGGCCCGCTTAATCTGGCGAAGGCCTTGCAGGCTTTGGAAAAGGCGCTGCCGGCGAACACGATTTACACGACCGATGCCGGCAATTTCGCGACCTGGCCCACGCGCTTCATGCATGTGGGGGCGGGGCAGGATTTCTTGGGCCCGACCAATGGCGCCATGGGCTATGCGGTGCCGTCCGCGATTGGTGCGAAGATTGTGCACCCCGAACGGCCGGTGATTGGCTTTGTGGGCGATGGCGGTTTTCTGATGACGGGTCAGGAAATCGCGACCGCTTTCCACCATGCGGTTAATCCAGTCATTCTGTTGTTCAACAACCAGATGTACGGCACCATCCGCATGTATCAGGAACGCACCTATCCGCACCGCGTCTCTGGCACGGCGCTGACCAATCCGGATTTTGCGCGCTTCATTGAAGCCTTTGGTGGCTATGGTGAGGTTGTTGAAAAGACGGATGAGTTGGTGCCGGCAGTCCAGCGGGCACTTGCCTCCGGCAAGCCTGCCATTGTGGAAATCCGCATGAACCCGGAACAGGTGACCAACCGCGCCACCATCGCGGATTTGCGCGCACAATCCGGTAAGGCC
>CAIMVB010000356.1 GCA_903844785.1 uncultured Rhodospirillales bacterium
AGCAAGGCTGAAAGCCCGGCGGGATCAAGTGGGGCGGAGCCTTCGGGCAGGGCGAATAATTGCTCGGCCATGTTCAGCCCGTAGCGGCCATCGCCATCCGCCATGGCGCGGAGCACGGCGCGCGCTTCGGGCGAAACGGGCAGGGCGCGGCCCATGAGTGCTTCGGCGCGGGTCAGCAGCAATTCAAGCGCGGCGTCGTCCAGGCGCTTCAGCACCAGCACCTGGCAGCGGGACAGAAGTGCTCCGTTCAGCGCGAAGGATGGGTTTTCCGTGGTGGCGCCCACCAGCGTCACGGTGCCGTCTTCCACCACGGGCAGGAAGCCATCCTGTTGCGCGCGGTTGAAGCGGTGGATTTCATCCACGAAAAGCAGCGTGCCTTGGCCGTTGGATTTGCGCGCGCGGGCTTCTTCAAAGGCGCGCTTCAAATCGGCAACGCCGGAAAACACGGCGGAAAGGGCGGTGAAGCGCAGCCCCGCCGCTTCGGCCAGCAGCCGCGCGATGGTGGTTTTGCCCACACCTGGCGGCCCCCACAGAATCAAGGAAGCGAGCGACCCGCGCGCCAACATGCGGGCAAGGCTGCCCTCGGCCCCCAGCAAATGATCCTGGCCGACCACTTCGGAAAGGGTTGCGGGCCGCAGCCTATCCGCCAAAGGCCGCACGGCTTCCGGGGGCGCGGGGGCGGCTTCCGGGGCGCCGAATAGGTCAGGTGAGGCGGGCGGGCGGGCCATGAGGGGTTTCAGCGTATCGCCAGCGCATTGCCGGGGCTGCCAATGCCGCCGCGATGGTTCAAAGGGGCGGCGGTGAAAAACGCGGTGTAGCGGCCTGTGGCGGCGCTATCTTCGGCCAATTCTTCGAAGTCAAAGAACTCGCCCAGGCACAGGCCAAGCCGGGCGATGGCCAGATGGAGCGCGGGCTTCCAGGGGAAGATCGGCCAGGCCTCGACCGTTGGGTTATCGGCGGTGACGGCGGCGATGCCTTGGTCCCACAGGAAGCGCCACATGCCTTCCCCGCCATCAAGGCCGGAATAATCGCGGGCGCCGGCTTCGCCTTGGATCAGCAAATGCCGCGCATCGGCGTCCGGCGCGGCGCGGAAGGCCGTCAGCCAGCCGGTGCGGACCAGCAGGATATCGCCGGGGCGGAGAGCAACGCCCTGCGCGGCAAGGCAAGCCGCCACGTCTTCAGCGGTTGCGCGTCGCCCACCCATGGCGCCCCAATCGCGCCCGGTGCGGGCGAAATGGCGCGGGAGGTCCGCCAGCACTGCGCGGCCGGCTATGCCATGGGCCAACGCCTTATCAATGCCATTGCGGCTTTGCGGCCCATGCACAATGGAAGAAAGCGGCGCGTGATTGTAGAAACCATGCGTGGCGTCAGCGAAATGCGAAAGCCCATCCCATTGCGTGCTGCCTTGCAGCCAGAAGCCATCCAGCTTGTCGTCCCGCGTAATGCGGCCGGGGTGTTCTTCCTTCACCATCACCGGGGTGGGGGCGGCGCGGCGGCGATGGGCGCCTTCATGGGCGGCGCCGAAGGGCTCATCCAGCGGCAGGTTCACATTGAAGCGGCGGCCTTGGCGGATTTCATCCCGCGCCGCAGCCACGGTTGCATCGGTAATGCGGTTCAGCGTGCCGATTTGGTCATCCGGCCCCCAAACGCCCCAGGAAAGCGGCAGGCCGGTGGGATCACCCTCAGGGCGCGGAAGGTCATCATAGCGCGGTGGAGTCTTCATGGCCGTAGTCTAGCGCCAAAGCGGCGGCGCGCATCACCCCCGCGCTTGACGCGCCCTGCCCGCGCCCGCACATGGCTGGCAAGTGAAGGATATAACGCCATGAAATTGCCTCGCCGCGCCCTTTTCGCTGCTGCCGCCGCCGCCGCCCTGCCTTTGCCCGCCTTGGCGCAGGCCCGCAGCATCCGCCTTGTGGTCCCCTTCGCTGCCGGGGGTGCTGCCGATTCCGCCGCGCGCACCTTGGCGCCGCGCATGGCGGAACGGTTGGGCGCGACGATTGTGGTGGAAAACCGCACCGGCGCGGGCGGTTCCATCGGCGGGGCTGAGGTAGCGCGGGCGGCGCCGGATGGTGCGACTCTGCTTTGGGATGCGTCGTCGCATATCGTGAACCATGCCCTGCTGCGCGGGCTTTCCTTTGATTACGCCACCGCTTTCACGCCGATCAGCATGGCGACCAGCTTTCCGCAGGTTGTTGCCGTGAAGGCGGATTTCCCAGCACAGAATCTGGCGGCCTTCATCGCCGCCGCCAAGGCGCGGCCCGGCGCGATCAGCATGGGCACGCAGGGCAATGCGACCGCGGGGCATCTTGGCCTGGTGCAATTCGCCCGCGCGGCAGGCATTGAGGTGATCCACGCCCCCTATCGCGGCGGCGCGGATGCGGCGCGGGATTTGGCGGGCGGCAATCTGGATGGTGTTTTCATCACTGCCCTTTCCGCCGGCCCGGTGGTGGATAGCGGGCGCGCGCGTTTTCTGGCCGTTGCCAGCGCCGCGCGCCTGGCCGCCCGGCCGGATGTACCCACCATCGCCGAAAGCGGCTTCCCGGGCTTTGATATCAGCGAATGGGTGGGTCTTTTCGCCCCCACTGGCACCCCTGCACCGGTGCTGACCCGCCTCCATGAAGCGCTCGCCGCAAGCCTGGCCGAGCCTGAAGTACGCGCCCGCCTGGCCCAGCTAGGTGCCGTGCCGGTCGGCAGCGCGCCCGAGGATTTCGCGCGCTTCGTGCGTGAAGGCCGCGCCGCCATGACCGTGCTGGTGCGGGAAGCCAATATCCGTGTTGAATAAAAGGGCAGCCCTGGCCCTGCTGGCGCTACTTGGCGCCGCCCCGGCCCACGCAATGGACCCCGATATCATGAGCGTGATCGGCCAGCCCGTGCTCGCTTTGGCGCAGCGCCCGGAAGTGGGTGTGGTGCTGCGCCCGGCCAGCGGCGGGCATCGCGGGGCGATTGCGGAGGCCTTGCGCGAACCGGGGCCCCCGGTGGGTGTGGTGGATGGCCAATATCTGCATGGGCTTGGCTGCAACCCGCAAGGCTGCCGGGTGCGTGGGATTTTCCTCGCCTGGGATTTGAAGGGCGAGCGGATGTTCATGTTGGTGACAGAAGAAGGCCGGGTGCGGCTTTCCATCCCGCCCGACCCGCGCGCCTGGCCGCGCGAACTCAGCGCGCCGCTTGCGGGTTTCTCACCCGCGCTATCGGAAGCCATCGGTTCGCGCTGAAACAAAAAAGGCGGCCCCGAGGGACCGCCTTTTAGATCTGCGTGTCGGGAAGCTTCAGCTTTCCGCTGCTTCTTCTTCCGTCGCTTCCGGCTTCGGCCCGCTATCGAGGCCCTTGGCGCCCGGGTTGCGGTCCACCAATTCAATCACCGCCATATCGGCCGCATCGCCATAGCGCATGCCGGCCTTCAGCACGCGGCAATAGCCGCCCTGCCGCACCTTGTAGCGCTCAGCGATTTCGCCAAACAGCTTCGCCACTACCGCTTCATCGCGGATCTGCGACAGCGCCTGACGGCGTGCATGCAGGCCACCGCGCTTGCCGAGCGTAATCATACGCTCAACATAAGGGCGCAATTCCTTGGCCTTGGGCAGCGTGGTCGTGATCTGCTCATGCTTGAGCAGAGAAGTCGCCATATTGCGGAACATCGCCGCACGATGGCTTGACGTTACATTGAGCT
Source organism: uncultured Rhodospirillales bacterium (assembly GCA_903844785.1). Classification (GTDB taxonomy): domain Bacteria; phylum Pseudomonadota; class Alphaproteobacteria; order Acetobacterales; family Acetobacteraceae; genus Neoroseomonas. The sequence goes on from CAIMVB010000356.1 coordinate 3,668, forward strand.
TCCGCCCAGACAATCCGTGACGCATCTTTCTTACCCTTCAGAACGAACCGCTTAGAACGGCTCATCTGCCCTTTTCGCCAAATCCTCGATATTTTCAGGCGGCCATTCCGGCACGG
>CAIMVB010000357.1 GCA_903844785.1 uncultured Rhodospirillales bacterium
ATCAGCAATGGCTTCCACCTCATCCAGCCCTGCACGAGGAAGATCATAAGGGGGCAGCGTGTCGGATGCCACCGCGACAATGCCCGGCATATCCGGGTGCATCCAGGGCTTGGCATTGGCGGCGCGATGCACTTCCAGCTTTGGGTGCGCGTCGCGCTTGAAGCCTTCCACAATCACCAGATCAACGCGGTCCATGCGCGCGATCAATTCCGGCAGGCGCGGTTCTGGGCCGCTGCGCAATTCCGTCATCAACGCCCAACGCGTGCCGGATGCCACCATCACCTGCTGCGCGCCGGCCTGCCGGTGCTGCCAGGAATCCTTGCCCGGCACATCCACATCAAAGCGGTGATGCGCATGCTTCAGCGTAGAAACACCAATCCCCCGCCCGATCAGGCAGGGGATCAGTTTCACCATCAGGGTTGTCTTGCCGGCCCCGCTCCAGCCGGCGAGGCCGATCACGCGCATAAGGTGATCAGTCTGCGCCGGAGGCCTTCGCGCCCGGCGGCGGTGCCGCCGTGCGGCCCTTGGCCATTTCTTCCTGCACCCAAAGCGCATGGTGCTGCTTGGCCCAGTTCAGATCCACCTGGCCCGAGCCCATGGCATCAAAAGCGCCATCCATGCCGATAGACCCGATATAGATATGCGCCAGGATCGCCGCGATCATCAACACCGACAGCAGGCTATGGATGATGTGGCTAAGTTGCATCCCTTCCATCCCGGTGAAGAAGAAGGGGAAGACCAGCAGATAACCGGAAACCGCCACCGCCGCGCCGCCCAGCACGGTGATCCAGAAGACCATCTTCTGCCCACCATTGAAGCGGCCAGCTTCGGGATGCTCATTCCCGATCAGCCCGCCGCCTGCCTTGAACCAGGCGATGTCGCGTGCATTCGGGATATTATCCTTAATCCAGATCAGCAGCATGACCACGAGGCCCAGCGTGAAGGGGAAGGCCAGGAAGTTATGCGCGTATTTGCCCCATTGGCTGATGGCGGTGAAAGCTTCCGGGCCCACCACCGGCAGCAGGATATGCCGCCCGAAGGTCAGGTTCAGCCCAGACAGGCCCAGGATGATGAAGCATGAAGCCACCATCCAGTGATTGGCGCGTTCCAGCACATTGAAGCGCTGAATGGTGCGGCCCGCAGCACCGCCTTCAATCGGGATGCGTCCCTTGGAAAGGCGGAAGAACGCCAGCACAGCCAGCATCCCCAGCACCGCAATGCCACCCACCCAGGCGAGTGTCACATTATGGAATTCGCGCCATTCACGCCCTTCGGGCTGAATAAGGGTCGCCGCCTTTTCATCCGGGATGGAAATGCGCCCCTGGATGCTGCCACCACGCAGCAGCGCCTGGACTTCCATTTCTTCCGCCATGGAAGGCGCGCGCGGCGCGGTTTGCGCCACGGCGGGTGCCGCCGCGCCGATCAACAGCGCGGCAAGCAGGGCAATAATGCGGAGTTTCATGATACGCCCGCCCTTCAGATCGCAACCGTTTCGCGATAGGCGGTGCGCCAGCCCCAGGCACCCGTACCATAGCCGCGCTTTTGCACGCGTTCGCGGTAGATGGAGGCGATAATCTGCCCATCACCGGCCAGCAGCGCCTTGGTGGAGCACATTTCAGCGCAAAGCGGCAGCTTGCCTTCGGCCAGACGGTTCGACCCGTATTGGATATATTCCGCCTGGGTATTATCCGCCTGCGGGCCGCCGGCGCAGAAGGTGCATTTATCCATCTTGCCGCGAGAGCCGAAATTGCCAAGGCGCGGATATTGCGGCGCGCCAAAGGGGCAGGCGTAGAAGCAATAACCGCAGCCAATGCAAAGGTCCTTGTCATGCAGCACCACGGCATCGGCCGTGGTGTAGAAGCAGGAAACCGGGCAAACGGCAGCGCAAGGTGCATCCGTGCAATGCATGCAGGCCATGGAGATGGAACGCTCACCGGGCTTGCCGTCATTGATCGTGACAACACGGCGGCGATTAATGCCCCAGGGCACTTCATGTTCGTTTTTGCAAGCCGTGACGCAGGCATTGCATTCAATGCAGCGTTCCGCGTCCAACAGGAATTTCATGCGGGCCATGTTTCTGGTCCTCCCTTATGCCGCGCGGATCTGACAAAGCGTGACCTTGGTTTCCTGCATGAAGGTCACCGGGTCATAGC
>CAIMVB010000358.1 GCA_903844785.1 uncultured Rhodospirillales bacterium
AATTATGACCTCGGCCATGGCGATGTCGTGATCGCGGCCATCACTTCCTGCACCAATACATCGAACCCCTATGTGCTGGTGGCCGCCGGCTTGGTCGCGAAGAAGGCCGTGGAAAAGGGCCTGACGGCGAAGCCTTGGGTGAAGACCTCGCTCGCGCCTGGTTCCCAGGTGGTGACGGAATATCTGAACAAGGCGGGGCTGACGCCGCATCTGGATGCGCTTGGCTTCCAGACCGTGGGCTATGGCTGCACCACCTGCATCGGCAATTCCGGCCCGCTGCCGGATGCCATTGTGGATGCGATTGAAAACAACAAGCTGGTCGGCGTTTCGGTGCTTTCGGGCAATCGCAACTTCGAGGGCCGCGTGCATGCCAATGTGCGCGCCAATTACCTCGCTTCCCCGCCGCTGGTGGTGGCCTATGCTTTGGCCGGCACCATCCGCAAGGATTTGGCGAAGGAGCCGATCGGCACGGGCCGCGATGGCCAGCCGGTTTACCTCAAGGATATCTGGCCGACGCAGAAGGAAGTGAACGACACGGTTCACGCCGCTGTGACGCGTGAGATGTTCCAGGAACGCTATGGCGATGTCTTCAAGGGCCCGACGCAATGGCAGGCCATTCGCGTTGAAGCGGGCAGCGACACCTATCGCTGGAATTCGGGCAGCACCTATGTGCAGAACCCGCCTTACTTCGAAGGCATGACCGCCGATCCGAAGCCGGTGGGCGATGTGAAGGGTGCGCGCATCCTGGCGCAGCTCGCGGATTCCATCACGACGGACCACATCTCCCCGGCGGGGAATATCCGGAAGGCGTCGCCGGCCGGTGAATATCTGCTCGAACACCAGGTGCGTCAGGCGGATTTCAACAGCTATGGCGCGCGGCGCGGCAACCATCAGGTGATGATGCGCGGCACCTTCGCCAATCCGCGTATCCGGAATGAAATGGTCCCGGGCGTGGAAGGCGGCATTTCCAAGCATTATCCTTCGGGCGATGTGGCGCCGATCTACACCACCGCGATGCGCTACAAGAATGAAGGCGTGCCGCTGGTGGTGATTGGTGGCAAGGAATATGGCACGGGTTCGTCGCGCGACTGGGCGGCGAAGGGCACCTATCTGCTCGGCATCAAGGCCGTGATTGCTGAAAGCTTTGAACGTATCCATCGTTCAAACCTGGTTGGCATGGGCGTGCTGCCGTTGGTGTTCAAGGAAGGCGAAAGCCGCCAGAGCCTTGGCCTGACGGGCGATGAGATGATTGATATCCTGGGCGTGGAAAAGCTCTCGCCGCGCATGATGATGGATGTTGTCATCACTCGCGCCGATGGGTCCACGGTGAAGACCCAGGTGCTGTGCCGTGTGGATACCGCCGATGAGGTGGAATACTACAAGAATGGCGGCATCCTGCACTACGTGCTGCGCGGGATGGCGAAGGCGGCCTGAACTAAGCCGCAGTAATCAAAAGGCGCGGCGCCGAAAGGCCCGCGCCTTTTTTATGCCTAGTCAGCCAACCAGTCGCGCATCGCGGCATTCACCGCTTCCGGCACTTCCATACTCGGCAAATGGCCGGACCCTTCGAAGCGCGCCAGCTTCGCCCCCGGGATGGCGGCGGCCATTTCCTCGGCCAGATGGGGCGGGGTCAGCAGATCATCCTCGCCCACCGCAACCAACGTCTTGACGCGGATCGCGGGCAGGTCAGGGCGAGAATCCACGCGGCCCATAATGGCGGTTTGCTGTCGCAGGAAGGCATCGCGCCCCACGCGTTCGGCCATGGCCATCACCTCCGCCGCCAAGGGGCCATCAAGGCGGGAAGGATGCACCAGCATGGGCAGCAGGCGCGGTGTCACGCCGCGAAACTGCCCGCTTTGTGAAAGGGCGAGCAAGCCCCGCCGGCGTTCGGTTTGTTCCGGCGTATCCGGCCGGGCCGAGGTATCGAATAGCGCAAGCCGCTTCACCTGCCCGGGGGCGCGGCGGGCAATCTCCAGCGCCACATAGCCCCCCATGGAAAGTCCCGCGACAGCAAGCGGCCCATCCAGCCCGGCAAGGGCAGCTTCGGCCATGCCGGCAATGCTCTCATGGCCGGTGAGGCTGGCCACCACCACGCGGCGGGAGGCACTGAAGGCTTCGATCTGGTCACGCCAAAGCCGAGCGTCACAGAGCAAGCCGGGAAGGAGAAGCAGGGTTTCACGTTGATCCATGCGCGCGGTCTAGCCCCAGCCCAAAGCCTGGGTCCAGGTCAGCTTGGTGCAAAGCTTCGGAAATCCTTGATTCCCGCGTGGTATCGGCGCATAGGGGAGGCGCTCGCGGTAAGGCGGGCCGGATCCGCCGGCCCCGGCGTGCGCGCCCCGCCGGGGCTCGGCCTTTCCCGCACCCACCGCCAGGCGCCCGCCAACCGGGCCTAGGAACTGACTGAACTTGAACGATAATACCGAAGCGACCACCCCCGAGGCGGTCCAAGAAACCCCGCAGCCTGTCATGGCCAGCGCGGATACCACCGAAGCCCAACCGATGATGGTTGTGGAAGCCGCCCCCGTGGCGGAAGAAGCGGTTATTGCGGCGCCGGTCGCCGATGCCGTTGCTGAAAACGACGCCGCTGATGAAGCCGAAGCGTCTTTTGTCGCCGCCATCGAAGCGGAAATCGCATCAGCGCCGGAAGAAGATCGCCCCACCTTCGATTCCATTGGTTTGTCCGAGGAAATTGTGAAGGCTGTGACTGAATCGGGGTATCGCCACCCAACGCCCATTCAGGAACAGGCCATCCCCCATGTGTTGATGGGGCGCGATATGCTGGGCTGTGCGCAAACCGGCACAGGTAAAACCGCATCCTTCGTGCTGCCCATGCTGGATATCCTGACCGGATCGCGCGCCAAGGCGCGTATGCCGCGCAGCCTTATCCTGGAACCGACCCGCGAATTGGCTTTGCAGGTCGCGGAAAACTTCGAAAAATACGGCAAATACCTCAAGCTCAATCATGCGCTGCTGATCGGCGGCGAAAGCATGAATGACCAGCGCGATGTGCTGGACAAGGGGGTGGATGTTCTGATCGCAACCCCGGGCCGTCTGCTGGATCTGTTCGATCGCGGCCGCGTCTTGCTCGCGGATTGCAAAGTGCTGGTGATCGATGAAGCGGACCGGATGCTCGATATGGGCTTTATTCCGGATGTGGAGCGTATTGTCTCCATGCTGCCGCCGCTCCGCCAGACGCTGTTCTTCAGCGCCACCATGGCGCCGGAGATCCGCCGCTTGGCTGATGCCTTCCTGTCCAACCCGAAGGAAATCACTGTGGCGCCGCCGGCATCGGTGGCCACCACCATCACCACCGGCCTTGCTTATGTGCAGCCCTTCGATAAGCGCGAAGCACTGCGCCGTCTGATCCGGCGTGAACAAGTCACCAATGCGCTGATCTTCTGCAATCGCAAGATCGAAGTCGATATCCTGTATAAATCGCTGAAGAAGCATGGTTTCAGCGTGGGCGCGCTGCATGGCGATATGGATCAATCCCAGCGCTTCGCGACCTTGAATGCCTTCAAGGCGAATGAATTGCAGCTTCTGGTCTGTTCCGATGTGGCCGCGCGCGGCATCGATATCGGCGGCCTGTCGCATGTGTTCAATTTCGATGTGCCCTTCCATTCGGAAGATTACGTCCACCGCATTGGCCGCACGGGCCGCGCGGGCCGGGAAGGCCATGCCTATTCTATCGCCACCGCCGATGATGCACGCAATGTCGCCGCCATCGAAAAACTGACCGGCAAAGCCATTCCCCGGCTTGAGATTGAGGGGTTGGAGCCGGTGACGGAAGCCGAAATCCAGGAAGCCCTGACCGCGCCCAAGCGGGGCCGCGGCCGTGGCGGTCCGGCGCGTCGCCCGGATCGCCGTGATGGCGGGCGTGGCCGGCCAGAGCGTGGCCGCCGCGATGCGTCAGACCGCGCCCCGCGCCCGGAAGCGCCCGAAGATTTGGCAGCCGAAGCGCCCGCGCGGCGCGAACGCCCGGAACGCCGCCCCCGCGCCGAAGCGCCGGAGGCGCGAGAGGCACCGCGGCGGGATCACGCCCCGCGCCGGGACCGCGATGCGCAGCCGAGCGAATTTGCCCTGCGGGAAGCCGCCATGCGTGATTTCCCGCCACGCGATCGTGACGCCCCGCGTCAGGACCGCGATTATCGCGGCCGGGATCGGCGCGATGATCTGGGCCCGCCCGTGCAGGGATTTGGCGATCTGGTGCCGGCCTTCATGCTGATCCCCGTCCCGCGCCGTAAGCGTGATGTCGCGGCTGAAGCCCCGTCTGACGAGCCGCCTGAAGCCAGCGCGGCGTAAAAAGCGGCGCCCGGCTTGCCGGGCACCGCGCCAAAATGCAATTTGCCGTGAATGAAAAGCCCTTGAGGAAAGCATGAATATCGTGACCGCCCCGAAGAAAGCATCCACCGCGCATTTCACCTGGGATGACCCGCTGCTGTTGGATGAGGTGCTGACCGAAGACGAACGCATGATTCGCGATAGCGCCCGGCAATTCTGCCAGGAACGGCTGTTGCCACGCGTGCAGGAAGCCTTCCGCAAGGAACATTTCCACCGCGAAATCATGAATGAATTTGGCGAAATGGGCTTTCTTGGCGCAACGCTGGATAGCCATGGCTGCGCGGGCATTGGGTATGTTTCCTATGGGCTGATGGCGCGGGAAGTTGAACGGATTGATTCCGGCTATCGCTCGGCCTTCTCTGTTCAATCATCGCTGGTGATGTTCCCGATCCATGCCTATGGGTCAGAAGCGCAGAAGGACAAATACCTGCCGAAGCTGCGCACCGGCGAATGGGTGGGCTGCTTTGGCCTGACGGAACCCGATGCAGGGTCTGATCCTTCTTCCATGCGCACGCGCGCGAAGAAGGTGGATGGCGGCTATATTCTGAACGGGTCAAAGACCTGGATCACCAATGCCCCGATCGCCGATGTCGCCGTGGTCTGGGCCAAGGATGATGAAGGCATTCTGCGCGGCTTCGTGCTGGAACGTGGCATGAAGGGCCTGACTTTCCCGAAAATCGAAGGCAAGTTCAGCCTGCGCGCTTCCGTCACCGGCATGATCATGATGGATGAGGTTTTCGTGCCGGAAGAAAACCGCCTGCCGGGCGTGCGGTCCTTGGCTGGCCCCTTCTCCTGCCTCAATCGCGCGCGCTACGGCATTGCCTGGGGGTCAATGGGTGCGGCTGAAGATTGCTGGCACCGCGCGCGTGATTACACCCTGCAACGCAAGATGTTCGGCAAGCCGCTGGCGCAAACGCAGCTGGTGCAAAAGAAGCTTGCCGATATGCAAACCGAAATCACGCTCGGCCTGCATGCGGTGCTGCGCGTTGGTCGTCTGTTTGATGAACACAAGGCCGCGCCTGAGATGATCAGCCTGGTCAAGCGCAACAACTGCGGCAAGGCGCTGGATATTGCCCGCGTGGCGCGCGACATGCATGGCGGCAATGGCATTGTGGATGAATACCATGTCATTCGCCATGTGATGAACCTGGAGACGGTCAATACCTACGAAGGCACGCATGAGGTGCATGCGCTGATCCTGGGCCGTGCACAGACCGGGTTGAACGCCTTCGGCTGATCAGCCGAAGTTCCTGCCATGGAAGTCCTGATTGAGCGGATGGGTGCGGGC
>CAIMVB010000359.1 GCA_903844785.1 uncultured Rhodospirillales bacterium
CCTGAATGCCGAGCATCACGGATTTGTCGAGCGGGAAATCCACCACATCCTTATGCGTCACCACGGCCTTCACGCCGGGATGCGCTTCCGCCTTGGCGGTATTGATGGAAATGATGCGCGCATGCGGGTGCGGGCTACGCAGCACCTTGCCCCAGATCATGCCGGGCATATTGGTATCGGCGGCATAGGCAGCGCGGCCGGTTACCTTTTCCGCGCCATCGGGGCGGATCGTGCTTTTGCCGATCCACTTGTTGGACATATCGTTCATCAGGCGGCCCCCCTCATTTCAGCGGCGGTTTCAAGCACCGCACGCACGATCTTGTCATAGCCCGTGCAGCGGCAGAGATTTCCAGCAAGGCCGAACCGCACTTCGGTTTCGGTCGGGTTCGGGTTCTTTTCCAGCAGCGATTTCGCGGCAATCAAAACGCCCGGCGTGCAGATGCCGCATTGCAGCGCTGCCATTTCCAGGAATTTGCGCTGCAGCGGGTGCAATTCGCCACCCTGCGACATGCCTTCAATGGTGCCGAGGGATTTGCCTTCGGATTCCACCGCCAGCATCAGGCAGGCGCAAACCAGCCGGCCATCAACGGTGATGGAACAGGCGCCGCAATCGCCCGTGCCGCAGCCTTCCTTGGCGCCGGTCAGGCCAAGCGGGCCACGCAGCGCATCCAGCATGCTGTCATGGGATTCACACAGGAACTCCATTGGTTCCCCGTTAATGGTAGTCGATACATGCATCTTGGACATTGTTCAGCTCCGGCTGGCGCGTTCGGCGGCGATGGCAACGGCGCGCTTCAGCAGCACGCCGGCAACCTTGGTGCGATAGGCAATGGTGCCGCGCTTATCATTGATGGGGCGGCAGGCAGCGCTGCAGGCAGCGGCAGCGGCGGCAACCGCGGCGGCATCAAGCTTGGTGCCAACCAGCGCTTTGGCGGCGTCTTCCACCAGCATGACAACCGGCGCCACAGCGCCAAGCCCAACGCGGGCGGCGGTGCAAACACCATCCTTCATGGTCAGGCTGACACCGCAGCCCACCACCGCGATATCCATTTCCGTGCGCGGGATCATGCGCAGATAGGCATCACCCGAACCAGCAGGGCGCGCGGGCAGGGTGAAGCTCACCAGGATTTCACCGGGGGCGAGGTTCGTTTTGCCCGGGCCCGCCGGGAAGGCTTCCACCGGCATTTGCCGGCGGCCATTCGGCCCTTGGATGGTCAGTACCGCGCCGGCGGCAACCATGGCCGGCACGCTATCGCCAGCGGGGGAGCCATTGCAGAGGTTGCCACCGGGGGATGCGCGGCCCTGCACCTGCTTCGATCCAATCAGGTTCACCGCTTCCAAAACGCCGGGCCAAACCTTGCCGAAGCGCGGATGATCTTCCAGCGATGCCGCTGATACGGCCGCACCCACGGTAAAACTGCCATCGGCATTTTCCGTAATGCGCGTCATTTCCCCGATTTTTTTGATGTCCACGATCAAACCGGGTGTCGCAACGCCGGCGCGCATCTGCACCAGCAGATCCGTCCCCCCGGCCAGAATCCGCGCAGCCCCCTGGGCCGCGGCGAAGGCGCTGACCGCTTCATCAAGCGTCTGCGGCGCCAAATATCGAGTATCCGTCATGAGCGTTCCTGTCGTCCTTGCCTTCCCCGTGACACCCCGGGTTAGGGGGTCATTCTTCCTCGGGCATTCACAATGGGACAAGGCTATAATGGCGCGCGGCATCGGCATAGCCCCTTCCTGACAATCGGGCGTGATGGCGGCGGGTTATGCTGGTTTGCCGGGTGGCGCCCTTTGTGGGATGCAAGAAAAAGCGGGAGGAAAATGATGAAGAACAGCCCCATTGGCCGCCGCGCGGCCCTTTTTGCTGCAACCGGCCTTTTGGCCGCGCCACGCCTGGCGCACGCCGCCTGGCCGGAACGCCCGGTCAGGATCATTGTGGCGTTTCCGCCCGGCAGTTCCACGGATGTGGTCGCGCGCGCCCTGGCGGCGAAGCTTGAAACCCTGCTGGGGCAAGCGGTGCCGGTGGAGAATCGCGGCGGCGCGGGCGGCAATATCGGCACCCAGGCGGTGAAGAACGCGACAGATGGCTATACGCTACTCGCCCACAGCACCGCCTTTTGCGTAAACCCCTCGCTTTACCGCGCAGCGGGCTATGGGCTGGATGATTTCGCCACCATTGCGGTGGTGGCGACCGCACCCAATGCGTTTTTCGTCCATCCTTCCGTGCCTGCGCGCAATTTGACTGAATTGCTGGCCCATATGCGCGCCAATCCCGGCATGGCCTATGCCCATTCCGGCACCGGCACCACGCCGCATCTGGGCGCGGAATTGCTGTTCCGCACGCTGGCAAAGGTGGAAGCAACGCCGGTTGCCTTCGGCCCAGCCCAGGCGGCGACCGCCGTGCTTGCCAATCAAGCGCCGATCGGCAGCACCAGCCTGCCGCCTGCCCTGCCTTTGATCCGTGAAGGCCGCGTGCGCCCGATTGCGGTGGCGGGGGCCGAGCGTGACCCGACGCTACCTGATGTGCCGACGGTGGCCGAACAGGGCTTCCCGGGCTTTGCCGCTTCCACTTGGTTCGGGCTTTTCGCCCCGGCGCGGCAAGCAAGCGATGCGCTGGCGCGGCTGGCCGCCGAAGTGCCGCGCGCCATGGCGGACCCGGAATTGAAGGCGCGGCTGGCGACACTTTCGCTGACTGATCCTGGGCTGGCAGGCCAAGCCGCAGCGGATTTCGTGCGACGGGAAGCGCAGATTTGGGCCGAGGTGGTCAAGACCTCTGGCGCCACGGCGGATTAAGGGTGCCGATATGCGCGATGTGACCCCGGAAAACCTGACCGCTGCCTTCGCGGCCTATGCCGCCAACGCCAAGGATGCGCGGTCGCGTGAGGTATTATGCGCGCTGGCCAAGCATCTGCACGCCTTTGTGCGTGAAACGCGACTGACGCATGCCGAATGGATGGGCGCGCTGATGGCGCTGACGCGTGAGGGGCAGATCAGCGATGATGCGCGCAATGAATTCATCCTGTTCAGCGACCTGCTGGGGGTCTCGGCGCTGGTGGATATGGTGAATACGCCGCCCGCGGCGACAAGCTGTTCCAATCTTGGTCCGTTTCATCAGCGCGGTGCACCTGCCCTGCCCAATGGCGGTGATCTTTGGCGCGGCCAGGCGGGTGAGCCCTTGCTGGTGATGGGGCGCGTTGTGGATGGCACGACAGGTGCCGCGCTGGCAGGTGCGCGGCTTGATCTGTGGCAGAATGCCGATAACGGCTTTTACGCCGTGCAGGATGCCGCGCAGCCCGACAAAAACTATCACGCGCTGCTTGCCTGCGCTGATGATGGCAGCTTCGCCTTCACCACCACCAAACCCAAGCCCTATACCGTGCCCTATGACGGCCCGGCGGGGGATATGCTGCGGCTTTTGGGGCGCGATGCCTGGCGCCCCGCGCATCTGCATGTGATTGCCGAGGCACCGGGCTTTCGCCCGCTGGTCACGGAAATCTTCCCCGATGATGATCCCTATCTGGATAGCGATGCGGTGTTTGGTGTGCGTGCTGATTTGGTGGTGAAGCTGCGCCAAGTCGGGCCCGATGCCGCGCCGGATTTTCTGGCGGCGCGGGCTGCGCTGCCGGAGACATTTCTACTGGCAGAGATGGTGCTGCGGCTGGCGCGCGAATAAGGCGCCAGCCGGGAACTAAATCGCCGCTTCGCGCAGCATCATGCGCGCATCGCCGTGCCAGATATTATCGAAGCGTTGCAGCCAACGATCTGCCTGGGTTTCGCCTGAAGCCACAATGGCATCAAGCGGATCAAGAAACAGCCCTTCATCCAGACCGCGGGCATTCAAGCCATCACGTGCAATCGCCAGCACATCGCGGGCCACATCGCGCAAGCTGCGGCCTTGGATCGTCGCGGTCAGGCCCTGTTGCGGCACGGCTTCGCGCAATGCGCGAATTTCCGCGACACTCCAACCCTTGGTCAGCGCGCGGGCGGCCTTTTGCGCTGCGTCGTCGTAAATCAGGCCAACCCAAAAGGCCGGCAGCGCATTCAGCATGGAAGGTGCGCCCGCATCGGCGCCGCGCATTTCCAGAAAGCGCTTCAACCGCACATCGGTGAAAACGGTCGTCACATGATCCGCCCAATCGCCCATGGTGGCGGATTGGGCGGCGAGCTTTTCTGCCTTGCCATTCAAGAAGGCGCGGAAGCTCTGCCCCGCCGCATCCAGCCATTGGCCATCGCGCATGATGAAATACATGGGCACATCCAGCACCCATTCGGCGAAGCGTTCGAAACCGAAGCCATCTTCAAACACCACCGCGGGAATGCCGGTGCGGTCCGGGTCCGTATCGGTCCAGACCCTGGCGCGCAGGCTCCGATAGCCGTTCTTTTTGCCTTCCGAGATCGGCGAATTGGCGAAAAGCGCAGTCGCCAGCGGTTGCAGCGCGAGCGAGATGCGGAGCTTTTCCACCATATCCGCTTCATCACCGAAATCGAGGTTCACCTGCACCGTGCAGGTGCGCAGCATCATATCAAGGCCCATGGCGCCGACGCGCGGCATATATTGGCGCATGATGGCGTAGCGGCCCTTGGGCATCCAGGGCATGTCTTCGCGCTTGGCCAGCGGATGAAAGCCAATCGGCGCAAAGCCAAGACCCAAAGGGGCTGCGATTTCGCGCACATCATCCAAATGTTCGAAAAGCTCAGCGGCGACTTCATGCAGCGTGGCCAGCGGCGCGCCGGATAATTCAAACTGCCCGCCCGGTTCCAGGCTGACGGAAGCCGGGCCCCGCTTCAGGCCAATCGGGTTGCCGCGATCCAGAATGGGCTCCCAACCCTTCGCCATCAGCCCTTCCAGCATGGCGCGAATGCCCTGCGGTTCATAAGGGGGCGGCGTGTAATCGCTCAGCCGAAAGCCGAATTTCTCATGCTCGGTGCCGATGCGCCAGGCGGATTTCGGCTTGCAGCCGGCCGCGAACCATTCCGCCATTTGGCGGGTGGAGGTGATGGGCGTGGGATCAGACTCGCCGGGATTGGACATCAAAACCTTCCAGGGGCGCCGCCGGGATGGCGCATAACATCATCAGGACCAGTCACCCGCCAAGGCGGCCAATACCGCAAGACCCGCAACCGCTGCCGTTTCCGCCCGCAGGATGCGGGGGCCAAGGCCGATGGATGTAACAAAGGGATACCGGGCGGCCGCGTCAAGTTCGGCGCGGTCAAAGCCCCCCTCTGGCCCGATCAATAGGCCGAGCGGCAGGCGCTGGCCAGCAAGGGCTTGCGGCAGGGGGGCGGCGCCGGCGCGCTCGGCCGCGATGAAGACCGGCGCGCCATCCCAGGCAGCCAAAGCGGCGGGTAGCGGTTGCGGGGCGTGGATGACCGGCAGGCTCAGCCTTTCGCATTGCTCGGCGGCGCCGCGCGCAATGGCGGACAGCCGCGCCAAGTTCAGCCGATCCGCCACGCTGCGGCGTGTGAGTACGGGATGGATGGCGGCCACGCCCAATTCGGTCGCTTTTTCCACGAGCCATTCCATGGCATCGCGCTTGAGGGCCGCGACCATCAGGCGCAGATCGGGCTCGGGCGCTGGCGCGCGGCTTTGGGCTTCTAGCGCAATGCGGCAGCGGTCTTTTTTGAGTGATGCGATCCGCCCGGCCCATTCACCATCCCGCGCATTGAAAACAAGCACGGCGTCGCCCGCGCCACGGCGGAGCACATTGCCCAGATGATGCGCCTGCCCGGCCTCGGCCTCGATCTCAAGGCCGGGGGCGAGTTCGGTATCAAGATAAAGGCGCGGGGTGGACATGGCGGGTTTCCATCCCTCTTTATAGGCCAATGTCTGGTCATACTGATATCCGTGCTGGGGGCTGGGTAGCGCGCCTGCCGGCGGGCTGGCGCCCCTATGCGCTGTTGATGAGGCTTGATCGGCCCATCGGGTCCTGGCTGCTATTCCTGCCGGGGCTTTGGGCCTTTGCGCTGGTGGCGCCGGGTTGGCGTCAGGGGCTGTGGCTGACCGCGCTTTTCGGCCTGGGGGCGGTGCTGATGCGCGGCGCGGGCTGCGTGGTGAATGATCTCTGGGATCGGGATTTGGACCGCAAGGTGGAACGCACGGCGGGCCGGCCCTTGGCGTCCGGCGCGTTGCGCGCCCGGCATGCCTTGGTGTTTCTGGCGCTGGTGCTGGCGGCGGCCTTGCTGATTCTGCTGCAATTGAATGGTGCGGCGCAGATGTTGGGTGTGGCGTCGCTGGTGCCGGTGGTGCTTTACCCCTTGGCGAAGCGTGTCACGGATTGGCCGCAGGCGGTGCTTGGGGTGATATTCTCCTGGGCCGCGCCGATGGGATATGTGGCGGTGATGGGCGGGCTGGATGGCGCGGCTTTGGCGCTTTGGGCCGCCGGGTTTTTCTGGATTTTGGGCTACGACACCATCTACGCGCATCAGGACCGCGAAGATGATGCGCTGGTGGGGATCAGATCATCCGCGCTGCGCTTGAAGGATAAGACCAGGCCCTTCCTGATCCTTTGCTATGGGCTAACCATGGGATTGCTGGCGCTGGCCGGGTGGCTGGCGGGGCTGGCGCCTTGGTATTTGCTCGGGCTTGCCGTGCCGGGCGCCATGTTGGCGCGGCAGGTGGTGGCGCTTGATATCGCCGACCCAGCGCTGTGCCTTCGCCTGTTCAAGGCCAATCGCGATGTGGGCCTCGCCATCGCCGCCGCCTTTCTGTTGGGCCGGTTGTGACGCCAGAGGAATTTGTCGCGCAACACACCGCGATTTCTCGTGCGCCGCTGGTGCCAGAGGTCGCGCTGCATTTGGCGAGCGAAATCACGCCTATCTGGCAGGCAACCGAAGCCTGGCTGGCCGAGCAGAATATCGAACCGCCCTTTTGGGCCTTTGCCTGGCCGGGCGGGCAGGCGCTGGCGCGGGCGGTTTTGGATCAACCAAGCCTTGTCGCCGGCAAGCGTGTGCTGGATTTCGCCGCTGGCTGCGGCATCGCCGCCATTGCCGCCGCGCAAGCCGGCGCGGTGGTGGTGGAAGCCGCCGAGATTGATCCTTTGGCGCTGGCCGCCGTGCGCTTGAATGCGGCGTTGAATGGCGTGGCGGTGGCAA
>CAIMVB010000360.1 GCA_903844785.1 uncultured Rhodospirillales bacterium
CGATGCTGGATGCAATCGGCCAGCGCAATCGCCTGCGCTATGTGAAGGCGCGAGGCGAAATGGGTGGCGCGCATATGGCCGATGCCTATGCGCGCGTTACCGGCCATTTGGGCGTGATCTTCACCAGCACCGGCCCCGGTATGGCCAATGCCATTCCGGGCCTGGTGGAAGCGCGCTTTGCTGGAAGCCCTGTGCTGCATATCACTGGGCAAACCGCGACGCGCTACATTGATCGGGATGTCGGCACGGTGCATGACGTGCCGGGGCAAACGCAAGCACTCGCCGCAGTCTGCAAGGCAGCCTATCGCGTGCGTAGCGCGGGGGAAGCCTTTGGCGTTCTGGTGCGCGCGGCAGCCGATGCGCTTTCCGCCCCGCGCGGCCCGGTTTCGGTTGAAATCCCGATTGATTTGCAGCGCACGCCCATCCCGCGCCCTGCCGCGCTGGATGCGCTGGTGCTGCCCATCACGGCGCCTTTGCCGCCCAACCCGGCTGAGCTTGATGAAGCTGTTGCCATCCTCTCCAAAGCCAAGCGGCCCATGATCTGGCTTGGAAATGGCGCCAAGCAGGCGGGCGCTGAAGCGGCGCGGTTGATGGCTTTGGGCTTTGGCGTTGTTACATCCTGGAACGGGCGCGGCATTATTCCGGAAGATCACCCGATGAGCCTCGGCGCGCTGCATGGCAATGGTTCGCCGCGTGTGCAGGAATTTTATGGCTCCGTGGATGCCATGCTGGTCGTGGGGTCGCGGCTCCGCGGGCATGAAACCATGGACTTCAATATGAAACTGCCGCAAACGCTGATCCGCGTTGATGGCGATGCTGCGGCTAATGGGCGCGGCTATGCTTCTTCGTTGTTTCTGCATGGTGATGCGGCCTTGACCATGGCGGCGCTGGCCGACCGGCTGGCGGGCAAAATGGCGATTGACCCTGGCTTCGCCGCTGATTTCGCCGCGCTGAAATCCCGTGCAGGGCAGGAATATCGCGAAACGCTTGGCCCTTATCAGGGCTTCCCCGATGCGGTGCGTGCCGCGCTGCCGCGTGATGGGGTTTGGGTGCGTGACATCACCATCTCAAACTCCACCTGGGGCAATCGCATCTTCCCAATTTACGATCCGCGCAACGCTGTGCATCCCGTCGGTGCCGCCATTGGGCCTGGCCTTGCGCTTGGTATTGGCGCGGCACTTGGCGCTGGTGGGCGCAAGACCATTACCATGGTGGGGGATGGCGGCTTCGCGCTTGGCATGAATGAGTTGTGGGCGGCCACGCAGGAAAAGGCCGAATTGGTCACCATGGTGATGAATGATCGCGGCTATGGCGTGATCCGCCATATTCAAGATGCTTTGGCGGATGGGCGTTTGTTCGGTGATGATATCCTGAACCCGAATCTTGAAGGCCTCGCCGCCCTTGCCGGCATGCCGTATTTCCGCATCAGCAAGGCGGATGAGGTGACAGCGGTGCTGCAAAAGGCGCTCGCCGTTTCTGGTCCGGCCCTGGTGGAGGTTGATATGATCGCGATTGGGCCTTTCCCGCCCTATGCGCCTTTCAATACCATGGGCAAGCATGCGGAACGTGCGGCACGCTGATGGCTATGGTGAAACCGCAGATCATTTCGCATCGGGGCGGTGCCTATCTTTGGCCGGAGAATAGCCTGCTCGCCTTCCGCCAGAGCCTGACCTTACCGGTCGAGGTTCTGGAATGCGATGTGCATCCCTCATCTGATGGCGTGCCCATGGTGCATCACGATGCCACGCTGGAACGCATGACGGACCTGGCCGGGCCTTTGGTTGCGCGGAGCGCCGCTGAACTTGGCAAGGCGCGGTTTCGCGGTGCGCCTGGTGAAACCATCCCAACGCTTGCTGCATTGGCGCGGTTGGTGGCGCCAAGCGATAAGCTGCTGCGCGTGGAAGTGAAGGGTGACCGCGACCATAAACCCTATCCGGATTTCCTGCCGCGCGTGCTTGGCGTGCTGGAAGCGGAGGGCATGCTGGCGCGTAGCGTCATCATCGCTTTTCATGGTCGCACGGCTGCCATGGCCGCACAGGAAAAGCGACTGGCCGGCGCAGTGTGGCTGGTGAATAGCGCCATTCTGGCAAGCCTGGGGCCAGATGCCTGCATGGCGGCGGCGCGCAGCTTTGGCGTGACGGGTTGTGAATGTTCCATGAGCGATGTGACGGCCGCCTTCATCGCGGCAGCGCGCAAGGCAGGGCTTACCACTGGTGTTTGGGCGGCTAATCATCGCGCTGAGATTGAGAAGGCGCTTGATCTTGGCATGGATGCCTTCGCGACAGATGATCCTCCGCTTGCGATTGCGCTCCGCAAGGCGCGCGAGTGATGCGTATTGCGGCGCTTGATTTCCTGGGCGTGAATGTCACGCCCAAGACCAATTGGTGTTTCGTATTGCTGC